>NZ_JBWVSU010000001.1:0-300000 GCF_056642055.1 Acinetobacter sp. 129952
CGCAGAATAACTTTCAACTTTTGCCAGTGTTGATCTGTCAGCATGGTACGAGGCATAGCGAATAGTAAAATTGGGTTTGGCGATTTGATTTTACTACTTCGCTATTTTTTTTAAGCTAAAAGTGTCAACACACCCTAAATAATCAGCTTAAAAAATCAAATTCAAACTTGACCTAAAAGTTAGCCATTTCCCCTCAATTTCAAACTGAAACAATAAATCCCATGTTAAACTATTCAATGGTTTTAGCAGGGACTCATCTATGCACTTTGTTCATCTTGGTATTCATACAGAATTTTCGATTACTGAATCCATCGTACGGATACCTGACTTGGTCAAAGCTGCCGAAGAAGAACAGATGCCTGCCCTTGCGCTCACGGATCTTTCTAACCTGCATGCTGCCGTCAAGTTCTATGGCAAATGTCTGAGCAAAGGCATCAAGCCGATTCTGGGTTCTGAAATTCGCCTGAATGATGCCGAACATCGCATGACCTTATTGGCCATGACCAATACCGGCTGGCGTAATTTGACTGAATTAGTATCTGAAGGCTTTATCAGTGGCCAGCAACTGGATATTCCCTGCGTTCAAAAACCATGGATTTTAAATCAGCCTGAGGACATGATTGCCCTGCTCGGCATGCATTCCGATGTCGGCAAAATGCTGATGAGTTCAAATCCGCAAAAAGCGGAACCGCTGCTAGAAGAATGGGTCGAAAAATTTGGTAATCGTGTTTATCTTGCCCTGACCCGTACCAATCGTCCGGATGAAGATAACTTTATTCTGGAAGCCGTTAAGCTGGCAAAAAAATACAATATCGGTGTGGTCGCACATAATGATGTGCATTTCATGACCCGTGAAGATTATGAAGCGCATGAAGCACGGGTATGTATTGCAGATGGTTATGTGCTTGGTGACAACCGCCGCCCTAAAACCTATTCACCTGAACAATATTTCAAATCTGCTGAAGAAATGACGGCGCTGTTCTCGGATATTCCATCTGCGATTGAGAACACCTATCACATTGCCAAACGCTGTAATGTGACGCTGCAACTGGGCAAATACTTCCTGCCTGATTATCCGATTCCTGAAGGTCATACCATTGATACCTTCTTTGCACACTTGTCCAAAGAAGGTCTGGAAGAACGCCTGAATTTCCTGTATCCGCCTGAACAACGTGATGAAGACTGGCCAGAAATCCGCAAGCCTTATGATGAGCGTATCGAATACGAGATTAACATCATTAACTCGATGGGATTCCCGGGCTACTTCCTGATCGTGATGGACTTCATTCAGTGGTCGAAAAGTAACGGCGTTCCGGTCGGTCCGGGCCGTGGTTCGGGTGCAGGTTCACTGGTCGCCTATAGCTTAAAAATTACCGATCTTGACCCGCTGCGTTATGAACTGCTGTTCGAACGTTTCCTGAACCCGGAACGTGTTTCGATGCCCGACTTCGACGTCGATTTCTGTATCGCAGGCCGTGACCGCGTGATTGACTATGTAGCACGTACCTATGGCCGTGATGCGGTCTCCCAGATTGCAACATTCGGCACTATGGCGGCCAAAGGTGCGATTCGTGATGTTGCGCGCGTTTTGGGTAAATCTTATGGCTTGGCGGATCGTATCTCGAAAATGATTCCGACCAAGCCTTTAGGTCTAAGCCTGCTTGAGTCACTAGAAGCTGAACCCCAGCTTAAAGATATCGTCACCAATCCATCCAATCCAGACCATGACGATGCAGCCGAAATCTGGGAAATGGCACTGAAACTGGAAGGTATTACCCGAAACACCGGTAAACACGCCGGTGGTGTGGTGATCTCGCCAACCAAAATTACCGATTTCTCTGCGGTCATGTGTGATGCCGATGGTACCGGACGCGTGGCACAGTTCGATAAAGACGATGTCGAATCTGCAGGTCTGGTGAAGTTTGACTTCTTGGGTTTGCGTAACCTGACGGTGATTGAAGATGCGGTTAAAAATATCAATAAACGCATCAAAGCGGATAAACCTTTAGATATTGCTTATATCCCGCTTGAAGATAAAGACGCGTATTTGGTCTTTGCCAATGCCAACACCACTGCGGTATTCCAGTTTGAATCCGTGGGCATGAAAAAGATGCTGAAAGAGGCACGCCCAAGCAAATTTGAAGAAATTATTGCTTTCGTATCACTGTACCGTCCAGGTCCGATGGATCTGATTCCTGACTTTATTCACCGGATGCATGGTGGCGATTTTGAATATCTGCATCCCTTGCTTGAAGGCGTACTAGAACCCACTTATGGGATTATGGTGTATCAGGAACAGGTAATGCAGGCTGCACAGTATTGTGCCGGCTATACCCTCGGTGGCGCGGACTTGTTACGTCGGGCCATGGGTAAGAAAAAACCGGAAGAAATGGTCAAACAGCGCCAGATCTTTATTGAAGGTGCATCGAAAAAAGACATTGATGAAGCTACGGCCAACCATATCTTTGACTATATGGAAAAGTTTGCCGGCTATGGTTTTAACAAATCGCATGCGGCTGCCTATGCTTTGGTTGCCTACCAAACTGCATGGCTGAAAGCGCATTATCCGGCTGAATTCCTGTCGGCAGTATTGACCTCGGAGATGCAGAACACCGACAACGTGGTATTCCTGATTGATGACTGTCGCAAGAATAATCTGGAAGTTTTACCGCCGTCAGTGAATATGTCGCTGTATCAATTCCATGCTATCGATGAGCAAACCATTGTCTATGGTCTGGGTGCGATCAAAGGCGTCGGTGAAGCGGCGATGCAGTCAGTGATTGACTCGCGTGCGCAAGAAGGTTCATTCCGTGACTTGTTTGATTTCTGTCATCGTATTGACCTGAAAAAAATCAATAAGCGTACTCTGGAAGCACTGATTCGTTCAGGTGCATTGGATTGCTTAGGCATTGACCGCGCCGACCTGATGGCGCAACTGCCTGAAGCGGTTCAAGCTGCGGAACAGGCACGTTCCAATCGTGAAACCGGCATCATGGACCTGTTTGGCGAAGTGGAAGAAGTTCAGCGCAAGCCATCTAAGCCAGTCAAACCATGGGCAGATGAAGTTCGTCTGAAAGGTGAGAAAGACACGCTTGGCCTGTATTTAACCGGCCACCCGATTGATGTGTATCGCAATGAACTAAAAGCCTTTGTGCCTAGTCAGATCAATGAGCTGACGCCGACCCGCCGTGGCGTGACCACCGTGTTTGCAGGATTGGTGGTGGATATTGCCAACTTTCCGAACCGGATGATGATGACACTGGATGATGGTACGGCACGGATTGAGATTTCAGCCAATCACGAACGCTTCAACCGCTTTAAAGAGATTATCCAGCTCGATAAAGTGGTGGTGATTGAAGGTGAAATTTATGAGCGTGAAGGCTTTGACCGTCCGATGGGACGCCTCACCAAAGCATTTAGCCTGAATGAAATTCGTCAGAAACGTGCCAATAGCATCAAGATTACTCTCACAGCCGAGCATTTCAGCAAGAGCTTGAGCCGTGACCTGCAGCAGATTCTGACTCCTTATTGTAATGTCGATATGTCAGCACATATTCCGGTGATTCTGTATCTGGACTATCCGTATGCCACGACTGAACTGCATCTGGGTCTCAACTGGAAAGTTGCCCCACTGGATGAGCTCTTAGCCAAATTGCGTGATTATTTTGGTAAAGAAGCCTTGCATATTGAGTATCAGGTCAAGTCCAAAGCTGCCAAAGCCGTGTCCTATGAACAGGCCAAGCCGGTGGATATTCCTCCGCCGCCTGCGGGCATGAGCATGGATGATGCACTGGAGCTGTATCAGGCTGAATCCCAGCCGCAATATTCATAAATCCTGATCTTTAAAACACCTTAAAATTGGAATCCTCATGAGTCAAATTGACAATGCTGCTGTTTCAGCACATCTCTCCCATGTGCGTATTGTCATGGTCAATACCACTTTACCTGCCAATATCGGCAGTGCCCTACGTGCCATGAAAACCATGGGCTTGTCTAAGCTGGTTCTGGTGGCACCGAAAACCTATCCACATCCGGATATTGATGCGCTGGCCGCGGGTGCAACTGACCTGATCGAGCAGATCGAGATTGTAGAAACACTTGAAGATGCCATTAAAGACTGTCAGATTGTATTCGGTACTAGCGCACGCAGCCGTACCATTCCCTGGCCGCTGTTAGATGTGCGCCCTGCCGCTGAAAAAGCCATGACCGCCGTGGTACAAGATCAGCAGGAAGTCGCGATTCTATTTGGCCGTGAAGACCGTGGTCTGACCAATGAAGAACTGGCGATGGCCAATTATCATCTGACTATTCCTGTAAATACTGACTATGGCGTATTGAATGTGGCTCAGGCGATTCAGGTGATCTGCTATGAAATGCGCATGGCGACGATGAGTCAAATTGAACAGCCACGTGATGCTAAAGCGACCATGCAAGTCATTGATGGCATTGAAATGGAATGGGATGAACCTTTGGTCAACCATGCCCAGATGGAACAGTTCTACCCGCACTTGGAAAAAATGCTGGCAGAAATTGAATTTATGGACCCAAAAAATCCAAGATTATTGCCTTTACGCTTGCGTCGTCTCTTTGGACGTATACAATTAGATCGTATGGAATATCACTTACTTCGTGGTATTTTTAGCCGTGTTCAGGCATTGAACAACGGCACCTGGAAAAAATCTTCACACACATCATCACAGGACGAGGATCAAATCTAATGCTAAAACAGCTCAAAGAAGATATACAAGCTGTCTTTGCGCGCGATCCTGCAGCACGCAATACTTTAGAAGTCTTAACCACTTATCCTGGCATTCATGCGCTGATCATGCATCGCATGGCACATGAGCTATGGAACAAAGACTGTAAAGGAACTGCGCGTGCGTTGTCTTCGTTTAGCCGCTTTGCCACCGGCATTGAAATTCATCCCGGCGCAAAAATTGGCCGCCGTTTCTTTATCGATCACGGTATGGGTGTCGTAATTGGCGAAACTGCTGAAATTGGCGATGACGTGACGCTTTATCACGGCGTGACTTTGGGTGGAACGACCTGGAATAAAGGTAAACGTCATCCGACCCTAGAAGATGGCGTGGTGGTCGGTGCTGGTGCCAAGATTCTAGGGCCATTTACCGTGGGTAAAAATGCCAAAGTCGGTTCTAATGCGGTCGTCACCAAAGCGGTTCCTGAGAACGCCACAGCTGTGGGCAACCCGGCACGTTTTATCACCAAAGACAAACCCAAAGATGATGCTGAAGCGCGTCGTCGTGACTATGCAGAAAGTATCGGTTTCCAGCCCTATGCCGCAACTGAAGACCAGTCCGATCCGATTTTGGAAGGCATGCGGATTCTGCTGGATCGCATTCAGCAAAATGAAAAACGCATGAACAACTTGTGCAATCGTCTTTCTTTGTTAGATCCGACCTTTAACAAGCAGCAACAGGATGGCCAGCCTTTGAGTAAAAAAGAGTTAGAGATTCTGGAAGAAGCGCGCCGTGAATGTGAAGCGCAAACCAGCCAATCCAAGGCCTGAATATCACACTTCACTCTGTAACACGGGTTTACTTGCATGATGGTTATAGTTTTCATAGACTGACGATCATGCAATTTTTGAATAGATGTTTTAAAAATAACAGAATGGATGACTATTATGACCTTTAAGCCTTTGGCACTTGCTTGCTTAGCATTCACAATTACTGCATGTTCCACCACTCCTCAGAAATCTGCTGAGAAACCTGTAGATCAAGTAGTTTTTGTAGAGCCTGAACTGAGCCCACCATTTTATGCTTTAAATCCATTCAATTATAATGAACCACCTGAATTTGAAGTGCATTTGAAAAAGGCTGCGGCCCAGCCTGTAACCAAGATGGTGGTGACGGATCCTAATGATCCATCCAAGCAACTGACCCTGGATGTGAATAAACTGATTATTCCAGTGGTAGATAGCAATACACGTGCAATGCGTTATGCAGCACTTGCCAATTCAAATGAAATCGATATCACCGAAATTGACGATTTCCTGCAAATGGTCGAAGGTAAGGCACGTCATTATCCACCACGTTTCAGCGATCGTCAGGAACGCCGTGGTTTTGAAGCCAAATTGCGTGAAGTCACCCGACAACTGGATACTTTAGCGGCCCGTCCAAATGCCTCTTTTGATGTGTTGATGCGTGCTTTTAAAGCCAGCGTGATGGCACGTAACCTGGATCTGGGTTCAGTTTATACCACCAATTCCCTGACCTATGCCCAGCGTATTCTCAAAATTAACCCGGATGATCCTGAAGTCAACTTCTGGTTTGGTTTTGGTCTGTCTGAAGGCGGTGGTCAACGTGAAGCCATCGCTTATCTGGACAAAGCCATGAAAGCTGGCGTTCAGGAGGCTTATCTTTCTGCAGCCAATAATTATATTGCATTGGAACAGAAGAAAAATGCCACTCAAACCTTGACGAACTATAAGGTGAAATATCCGCAAGAAGCTGAAGTGGCGGACCGCCTGATTCAGGAAATTGAAAAAAATGGCCGCTGGAATGTTTGGCAAATTCTGCAAAGCTCAACACCTGCTCCGGTTGCAGAGCCAGCAACAGCACCTGTAACGCCATAACAAGATTCGCTTCAATTTGATTACAAATAGACTGCTACGGCGGTCTATTTTTATGGGAAAAAATTAGTAAAATACAAAACATTATCCCGCTTTATAACTTGAATTCAGTGAAAAGTTTTATGCACGAAAAAATAAATAAAAGATTAATGCTGTGCACTTTACTCATCACCAGCGTACTCAGCGGCTGTCAGGTGGTCAGTGTTAAGGAACAGGCGATTAATGTCACGCTGAACAATGAGCGTGACAGCATCTTGACCCGCGACAAGCTTAGCGAAGCCAGTCTGAATGTGTTGTCCATGACAGGTCGTGAAGCTCAGATCTGTATTGATCAGCCCGAAGAATGTGTGGAAGATCTGAAAAGTATTCCCCAGATTTTAGATGAACAATTGCTTTCTACAGCAAGTGAATTATATCTAGCCAACTCCTTACAAAATGCCAAGTCTGCCGAATGCAACACCGGTGTTTTAAACAAAACCCGATCACCGGAAAAACAGCAACAACACAAGCAGAATATCCAGAAATGTCTGGATCAGCAGCTCACTATGCTGGATAAAAGCATTCGTTATAGCTATGCCTATCTATTTAAAACCGAGCGTGCGCCGCAAGAGCGTATTTTTGATAACCGCCAGGTTCAGATTCGTGACTTTTATAACCTGGCGATTGCCCATCTGATTCAACGCTATGCTGAACGTTATAAAACCAAACAGTCCGGCCAGCGCATTCAGGTCGGTGATAGTGTATATACCATTGATCTGGAAAATTTTCCGCAGCTGAAAAACCAGACCATTGAACAGCTGATGTCCACCTATAACATGAACTTTTCCGGCCTGCGTTCTATCACCCGCCGTGATGGTTTTGGTTCAGAATTTTTAGTGGTCTTACCTGAAGCACAGCAAACCGAGCAGGATAAAAAATATATTGTCGATCCGCTCAAGCACAACTATCCAAATGGTATCAATCCAAACATTCATTCAGCCCGCTATCTGGCGACCACCATTACTGCTGTACCCAAATCCGCGAATTCGACGGAACAGATTTTATCTACTTCAGAGTTTCACCTGAAACTGTATGATCCTTATAAGCATGAAAAGATTAAGGTGGCTTCGAAAGAATATGCGCTGGCCGCCAACTTTTCTGCACCTTACGGCTTATGGCTAGCCGAGAATAATCTGGGGCGTTTAGCCTATCTGACCCTGATTAATCGCGAAGACAGTCTGAGCATGCCGCACCTGTACATGCTGGAACCTTATAATCCGAACAAGAAAGTGCTGGTATTGATTCATGGCCTGGCCAGCAGTCCTGAAGCCTGGATTCGTCTGACCAACGACATTATGGGTGATCCGGTATTAAGAGAAAATTTCCAGGTCTGGCAGGTATTTTATTCTACTAATATGCCGATTCTGGAAAGCCGTTTTCAAATTAATGCTCTGGTTCAGCAAGGCTTTGCCCAGGTCGCGAACAATGCACCAGCCAAAAAAGATGCGGTACTGGTCGGACATAGCATGGGAGGTGTGATTGCCCGTTTAATGGTCAGTCAGGCCGATATTACCCAAGATGCATTCAAGCTGGTACAAAATACCCGCATTGCACAATTTAAGGATAACCCGCTCTTTAAAGCACGCCTGCAAATGCGGCCTATTCCAAATTTCACTCGGGCCATTTTCTTAGCGACACCACATCGTGGGACAGAATATGCCGACCGCTGGCATACCAAACTGGCCCGTAAAATTATCCGTATACCGGGTGCATTTTTGGGTGCCTTTGCCGATACCCTGCAAGGCCAGATCGGGTTAAACGAGTTTGTCAAAGAACTGGGGCATGACCTGATTCAAAATGGCCCAAGCGATCTGAGTGAAAATTCAAAATTCACGGCGTTGACCCAGGATATTCAGCCTTCTAAAGATATCAAATTTCACTCGATTATCGGCAATACCGTAGATACGCAAGACACCAAGCTCATGAGCGATGATATCGTTTCATATGAGAGTGCTTACCTAAATGGTGCTGTATCTAGCAAAGTCATTAAGGGTGGCCACTCGATTCAGGAAACGCCTGAAGCCGTACTGGAATTACGCCGGATTCTCAGATTACATCTGACCGATCTTGGTCTTTATGATCCGGAATAAACTATCGTCTTGATTGAGACTTGCCACCGCATGTTCGCATCCGGTGGTTTATTTTTTAAAATTGCAAATAATGCTGAATAAGAAGCCATAGCGACAGATCTGAGCGCTGACTTAAAGATTCATCTGGAATTTCATTTCTTTCTAAAAATTAAATTTGATAGACTTGCTGCAATACAGCTTTAAAGCTGAATTGAATCAGCAGATTCATTTCACATTTTCGATCTCCTGTGCTCAACCATGTTGGATTGGCCTGATTGAAAATGTGCTTTAAATTTTCCTGCATAGCCTATTGAGCAGTATTTGCATTTATCTCTTGTTGAAAGGATTTATTTTTAATGACCAGTTCAGAAATTATGGCTGATCTTTCTACCTTAACGCCCATGATGCAGCAATACATGTCGGTGAAAATGCAGCATCCGCATTCTTTGATGTTTTATCGTATGGGTGATTTTTATGAACTGTTCTTTGAAGATGCACACAAGGCAGCCAAGATTTTAGGCATTACCCTGACCCATCGTGGTAAAGCCAATGGTCAGCCGATTCCTATGGCGGGCGTGCCTTATCATGCAGCCGAGGGCTATCTGGCACGTCTGGTCAAAAAAGGCGAAACCGTGGTGATCTGCGAGCAGATCGGCGAGGTTACTGGGAAAGGACCGGTTGAGCGTGGTGTAGTTCGGATTATTACACCGGGCACCCTGACCGATGATGCCATGCTCGGTGCACATCAAAGCTCGAATCTGGTGGCTTTATGTATTCAGCAGAGTCAGATTGGCATTGCACTTCTCGATCTCAGCGCTGGCTTATTTAAAGTACAGCAGCAGGATTATGATCTTAACCAGCTCATGATTGAACTGGCACGTTTGATGCCAAGCGAAATTCTGCTGGATGAAAATATCGCTGATTCGACATTGACCGAACAACTCAAACAGCAACTGGATATCTCGGTCACCAAACGTCCAAATGTTGATTTCAACCTGAATAATGCACAAAAAACCTTATGTGACCAGTTTGCCGTCAGCACGCTTTCAGGTTTCGGAATTGATCATTTACCTTTGGCTAAAGCAGCCGCAGCGGCACTGATTCACTACGCCAAAGAAACCCAGAAAACTGCGTTACCGCATATCCGCACGATTCAGCTAGAACAGAGTTCAGATTTTATTGCTTTGGATCCGGTGACACGCCGTAATCTTGAACTGATTGAGCCTTTATTTGAACATGGGACGTCCTTATTTCAGCTAATCAATGATTGCCAGACTGCCATGGGGGGGCGCTTGCTCAGTCGCACCCTGATGCAACCTTTACGCGATACCGCCTTGCTGGATGAGCGCCTGGATGCCATTCAAGCCCTGCTGCAAGGTTTCCACGAAGTACCTGTACGTTTGGTACTAAAAGAAATTAGCGATATTGAACGCGTGCTGAGCCGTATTGCGCTTGGCAGTGCCCGTCCACGTGATCTGGTGCAATTGCGACAGGCCTGCGCGCAAATTCCATTTTTACGCCATGCCCTGCAACCGATTGTCAGTCAGCAACAGTCCAAACTTTTAGTACAACTCAATGAAGAACTCGGCGACTTCCATGATCTACATCAACGTCTGATGTCTGCCATTGTGGAAAATCCACCCGTCCTGCTTCGTGATGGTAATGTCATTGCAGAAGGTTTTGACAGTGAACTCGATGAACTACGTCAGATTCGTGATCATGCCAGCCAGTTCCTGATTGATCTGGAAATTAAAGAGCGTGAACAAAGCGGCATTCCGGGACTGAAAATTGGCTACAACCGCGTCAGTGGCTATTATATTGAACTGACCCGCGCACAGGCTGAACAGGCACCCGAGCACTATATTCGTAGGCAAACCCTGAAAAATGCCGAACGCTACATCACACCTGAACTGAAAGCATTTGAAGACAAAGTCTTATCAAGCGAATCGCGTGCCTTGGCCCGTGAAAAAATGCTGTTTGAAATGCTGCTGGATGAACTGCGTCAGGATATCGGCAGTTTACAGATGATGAGCAGCGCCATTGCCCAGATTGATCTGATTGCTAATTTTGCCCATCAGGCGCGTTTACGCAACTGGTCGCGTCCAAAATTCAGCCCGGAAGTCGGCGTCAGTATTACTGCCGGTCGACATCCGGTGGTAGAAGCCCTGAGTAAAACCGCCTTTACGCCGAACGATACGCGACTGGATTTTTCCCATCGGATGGCGATTATTACCGGTCCGAATATGGGCGGTAAATCGACCTTTATGCGCCAGACTGCATTGATTGTATTACTGGCTTATTGTGGTGCCTATGTTCCGGCACAAGCTGCAACCTTAGGTCCGGTTGACCGTGTCTTTACCCGTATTGGTTCTGCCGATGATTTATCGACCGGCAAATCAACCTTTATGGTGGAAATGACCGAAACCTCGCAAATCCTGCATCATGCCACCAGCCAGTCTTTGGTACTCATGGATGAAGTTGGCCGTGGAACCAGTACCTATGATGGCTTGTCTTTGGCTTGGGCCTGTGTGCTGGATCTGACCAAACGCATTCAATGTTTATGTCTATTTGCTACCCATTATTTCGAACTGACTGAACTGGATAAGGAAAGTGGCATTAATAACTACCATGTCACGGCCAAAGAGCTGAATGGTAATCTGATTTTATTGCATAAGGTGCAACATGGCCCGGCCAGTCAAAGTCATGGCTTGCAAGTCGCGAAATTGGCAGGCATTCCGGCTGCGGTGATTAAAGAAGCGCAAAACCGCTTAAAGATTCTGGAAAAACAGCATCAGGCCAAGCCACTGAGCCCGCAGCATGATCTGTTTGCAATGCCTGAAGTTATGGAGCCTATAGAACGTATCATCGAAATTGAAAAAGAATCGCCTGCACTGGACTTACTCGAAGATATTGATGTAGATAGTTTAACTCCGCGTGAAGCCTTGCAGCAGTTATATGCGCTCAAAGACCTGATCAAACAGTCAAGTTAATTCTCGGTCCTAGACCTCATCTGGCATAGGGTCGATGTCCTGAACATACCGATGAATGCTGTAATTCATCGGTATGCGACCTTTTTTCAAATTTAACAGCCCTATATATAACAAATATCAATAAAAGGAATTGTTAGTTCCCCCTGTTTTTGCCTAAAATACAGCATTCGTAATTAGAACCATATTTTTTAGGTAGCTGTCGCCATGACCTTCGTTGTCACTGAAAATTGTATTAAATGTAAATATCAAGACTGTGTTGAAGTTTGCCCTGTAGACTGTTTCTATGAAGGTCCTAACTTCCTTGTGATTAACCCGGACGAATGTATCGACTGTGCGTTATGCGAACCTGAATGCCCGGCAAATGCAATTTTCTCTGAAGACGAATTACCAGAGGGTCAAGAAGTCTTTATTGAACTGAATGCTGACCTGTCACAAAAATGGCCAAATATCACACAAATTGGTGACCAGCCAGCAGACCGTGAAGAATGGAATGGCAAAGCAGACAAATTACAATACCTTGAAAAGTAATTAGTTTAAACTTTAAAAGATCAGCAAATGCTGATCTTTTTTATACTCAACGCACACATTTCATTGCAATATTCTCCAAATTTCTCCCTATATTTAGTCTAAAATAGCGCTATTTTGTAAATATCTGATTTCTATAAATGAAGAACTTGTTAAAGGGATTATTGAGTCTTTGTATAATTCCTCTTGTTTTTGTGGGCTGTACCACGACCACAAAACAACCTGGACAGGCCACCACACCTGCTGGAAAACGGATTTACATTCCACAAGAACGTGTTCAATACGATCGTAAAGCCCACCCAAAAACTGTGCCTTATGTGTATACCCACTGGGTATCGGCACTGGATAATTTGTCACGCGTGCGTGAATATGAGGTTTTTCTGGAACGTCATGGGGTTGGCAATATCATTCCGAGTTTCGAATTGATGCGTACTGCACGTGATTGGGCCAAGTGTGGCCGTTCCCAATACATGATTCCAAGCCGTGAATTATGGGCCAATCAGATCCCAACTTTAAAAGTCTTTAAATATCTGGTTGCAGCCAATGTACTGACTGATTTTGAAGTCACGTCAGTCTATCGTGACCTGCCTTTAAACCAGTGTGCCGGTGGTGCCAACTCTTCACGCCATCTGTACAACTCTGCCATCGATTTCCGGATTGGGCCTGAATATCCGCAGGCACAAGATTATAGCTATATTGAAAATACCAAGTTCAAATTGTGTCAGTTCTGGGTACAGCATGGTCAAAGTCTGAATATGGGACTTGGCATGTATGCTTCAGGTCAAATCCACATCGATACCCAAGGTTATCGTACCTGGGGACCGAGTTTAGGCCGTAATTCCTCAATGTGTAATTACTAAGTCATGACAACCACTCTACAAAGTTCATTCAGGACATTGTAGAGCCTAAAAAATCATCACCTATAGAACAATAAATTGCGCTCTGCCGCGAAAAGTTTAAAATGCACGCATCGCAATCGAGGTGCTAAGACTATGCAACAAATGTGGACAGACATTGATCACTACATTGATTCACATTTAATTCCTGAAGACCCTATTCTGAATCAAACTCTTGAGAATACCGCAGCGCACGGTTTTCCTGATCATCTGGCTGTAGCACCGAACCAAGGCATGTTGTTGCAGATGCTAATCCAGATGAACCAATGTAAACGTATACTGGAACTCGGCACATTTGCAGCATATAGCACCATGTGGCTGGCACGTGCTTTGCCGGATGATGGCTATATCCTTACCATTGAAGGACGTGATACCCATGCAGCGATGGGTCAGGAAAATATTGATCGCGCGCAGCTTAAACAGACCGTCGAACTGAAATGCGGCCGTGCAGCAGATGTGCTTAAAGCCCTGCCTGAAGATACGGAAGCTTTCGATTTCATCTTTATTGATGCAGACAAACAGAGTTATCCGGAATATCTGGAACTCAGTTTAAACCTGTCGCACTCAGGTACACTTATTTTTCTGGACAATGTGATTCGTGCTGGCGAAATCATTAACCCAGACAATAATAAACCAAGTATTGAAGGCATTCGTGACATGTTTAAAGCGCTTCAAAATCATCCACGTATCTTGTCATGCACTGCTTTACAAACGGTTGGCAGCAAAGGACATGATGGTTTTGCACTCGCGATTGTGAAATAAAACAAGAAGAACAAAAATCACCCAATTACATATTTACCATAAATAACATTAACTTATAAATATTAACCACAGAGTTATCCACAATATATGAGGATAACTCTGGTCATTTTTAAATCAAGCTGTAACAATTTACGATTAGACTTCGCGCTTGGCTATTATATGCAATTCTCACTTCGCAACCAGTAAAGGCACTTTAGAATTCCGGAAAATCGTGGTCGCAATACTGCCCAAAAAGAACTGGTGGATTTTACTGTGACTAAATGCACCCAACACGATCAGCTGAATCCCGAGTTCCTGCTGATAGGTCAAAATATTTTCTGCGACATCGCCATAGCGGTATTGTGGCACCACATCTAAACCGGCCTGATTTAAATATTGCAAAGGCTCATTTAGAATTTCAGCATGATCACCGATATATAAAAGATGGCATTGCAATAAGCGCAGCAAATCACTTTCCGCAATCCGTTTCATCATCTTGATACAGGTCGGTGAATATTCATAAGCAAAAATAAATCGTGTCGGCGGCTTAAACTGTTCTCCGACCGTCATCACGGTACAGTTTGCCCCACGAATAAAATTTTCCACATTGGTACCAATCGGTTTGTTTTTTTCAGCGGAGCGTTCACCGAGTAATCCAATCACTGCGATATCATCAGGCTGCAGGATCTGAAAGCTTTGTTCCAGAAAATCACCCTTTTCCTGAATATGGGTGGTTTGAATGCCGTGTTCTGCCAGAATCCGCTCCGAAATGTGTTGCAGCAGGTTATTGCTATAATCCAGCGCGATTTCACTTTGTTTTTGTTCAAGCTCAGCCAGTTCTTTCAGTAACATGGCATTACTTTCAAAGCCAATCACTCCGCTGATTTCCCCCAGATGATAACTGGCCGGGTAATAATCCAAAACCTGTAACAGGACCAGTTCACGGCCAGTCTGTTTGGCAATCCATGCCGCCGCGTCTGCCAGCGCGTTTATACATGGCGATGAGTCGATGCAGGCGATGACACGTTTCATGTTTAGCCTCTCTTCTATTTATGATAAAAATTTCTTAGTTATTTTTAACTTAGCATAAGCATTCAAAAATGTGCAGCGAAATCTGTAAGGCTTGACTTGAAATATGTTAACTTTTATGTGAACAAATATAGATCAATATATCGAACCATCTGCTGAGTCAGGCTGTTGTATCAAGCAATTGACTTCCAAAAGCTTATTCACGATAGCGAATGAATTGGGCCGGATTACCGGCGACAATCGCACGCTTCTCGACATCCTTGGTCACCATACTGTTCATTCCCACCACGGCCTGATCTGCGATTTTAATTCCGTCCTTGATACCGACATGCGCACCGAGCCACACATCCCGACCAATCTCGATGCCTTGCGAACGTACTGGCTGCTGATAAATCGGCTGCTCCAAATCCATGCCATGATCAAAGGCATAAAGATGACAATAAGCGGCGATGCGCACCTGATCATGCAGTTTAATCCCCACCCGGCCACCATCCAGAATACAGTGATGATTGATCGCCACTTCATTACCGATCTCTAGGGGGCCATGTAAGGTGCAATCTGCAGCAATAAAGCTATTATCACCAATAATGATTTTGCGTCCCGGCTCCGCGAAAATATGTGCAAGAGGTGAAATAAAACAGTTTTCACCAATCTCGACGGTTTCCATTTCCATCAAGTAAGCCTGATAGTCCTTTTGCCACGCTTCTGCCCAACCGCGATTTTTTGGCTTTAAAGACCAGTATAGCCAAGGCATGTAATTCAGGCGATGTTTATGCTGCTCACGATATTTCAGTAATGGATCTACGTCAGTCATCTGTCGCTTCTTCTATGATTTTGAGCTGTTCACGGCCGCGGGTCACATCTTGAATTTTTAAGGCAAAAGGTTGAATTTGATGTAACTGAAATAAGGCGCTGATCTGCACCCCTTCGGCTGTATATTCTTCCTGATAATCGATTTGCTGCTGATTCAATTCATATTGAAAGATGGCCCATTCATTGAATTGACAGGAAAATTGCACCTTCTTCTTTTCAATCAGTTCAATTTTTTCTGCCAACAACAAACATTGTCCAGCGCAACCGCCATAGGCACGTACCAAGCCCCCTGTTCCCAGCTTGATCCCGCCATACCAGCGATTGACCAGTACCAGCACATTGGTCAGCTCATTGCCTTCAATGGTCGCCAGAATCGGGCGTCCTGCAGTACCTGATGGTTCACCATCATCATTAAAGCGTACCTGATGGCCAATTTTCCAGGCCCAGCATTGATGCGTGGTGCTTGGATCGCGATAGGCCTCCAGAAAATCTTTCACGTCCTGCTCATTTTCAACAGGGGTGGCAAAGGCCTGAAAGCGACTTTTTTTGATGTCTTCCTCGAAACTGACCAGGCTGGCAATGGTAAATGGCATAACTTCAGGCTTTAAACTCTCACTGCTGCAGTATACCTGCTTTGCACAGACAAATAAAAAGCCTCTCCACGGAGAGGCCTGATTTTAATCGATTGTTTTACTCACTTTCTTGGCAAATATTATCGTTCACGCAAGGCTTCTTTGGCTTTGTTAAATGGCTTAATCAGATAATCAATCACGGTTTTTGAACCTGTACGAATATCCACGGTGGCCACCATCCCCGGAGTAATATTGAACTCCTGACCGGTATTATTGCTTAGCTTGTCACTGTCGGTACGGATATACACCCGATAATAAAATTGATCCTGTTTGACTTCATCACGCAAGGTATCCGGTGAAATCATCGCAACTTTACCATTCAACCCACCATAGATCGAATAATCATAAGCTGTAATTTTGATCAGCGCTTCCTGATCAGGGCGAATAAAGGCAATATCACGCGGTGAAATTCGTGCTTCAACCAGTAATTTTTCATCTAGTGGCACGATGGTCATCAACTTGCCATTTTGTGGAATCACGCCACCCAACGTCATCACATCAATCTCTTTGACGACACCGCGAACCGGTGCTTTAAAAGCAGTTCGGCTCAAAGTATCAGACTTGCCACGTACCACCTGTTGCTGGGTTTCCACATCGGTATTGGCCTTGGACAGCTCTTGCCGCGCATTCACATAATATTGATTACGAATATCATTCATCTGATTACGCAGGTCATTGGCTTCACGTTTTAGACGCAACACTTCAACTTCACTGGCTGCCCCTTTGGCGACCAATGGCGCGGTCATTTCCAGTTCTTGCTGCACCAATAACAAAGCCTGTTCCAGGCCTGCAACGGATTCTTGCAAATTGGCACGACGCGACTGATACAGGGCCGTTTCTTCTTTAACCAGTTTTAGATATTTTAACACTTCTTCCGGAAAGACCAACGGCGCACCGGTGACTTCCGCACGTAAACGGGCTGAAGTAGCACGTGACGAAACCAGCAAGGATTCTGATTCACCGACGTTGGATTCAAAGCGGGTCGGATCAAGCTGAGCCAATACTTGCCCACGCTCGACAATTTCACCTTCTTTGACGTTGAGTGTGGTGAGAATACCACCGTCCAGAGACTGAATCACCTACTCTTTGGATGATGGAATTATTTTCCCGGTACCGGTAGATACTTCTTCCAATTTGAATAACCAGGCCCAGGTCAGTAATACCAGTAGGCCAATGCCGATAATCCAGATGATGACACTTGATTTGGGTAATGGCGGTCCCTGAAAGCTGACCTTGCTGGAACGTTTTAGTTGCTGTAGTTCACTCATGCACTTGCTCCCACAACCCGCTTATTACCACCCTGCGACTGATTCAGGATCTGATCCCGTGGTCCATCCATCACAATCTTGCCATCATTGACCACCAGAATACGATCCACCAGTTCCAATACCGCACGGCGATGAGTGGCGACGATCATCGTACGATGGGTTAAATACCCTTTAAGATGATCAATCAACTGTTTTTCTGACACATCATCAATAGCAGCGGTCGGTTCATCCAGTAGCAAAATCTTTGGTTGATGAATCAACAACCGCGCCAATAACAAGGCTTGGCGCTGTCCACCAGAAAAGCCGACACCACCCTCTAAAATGATATGATCCAGCCCTTCTTTTTTCTCCTGTACAAATCCCAGTGCACCGGTAATTTGTAAGGCTTCCAGAATTTGCTGATCGGTGGCCAAAGGTGCACCCAAAGTCAGGTTTTCACGAATTGAACCATAAGATAACTGCGAGTTCTGATTTAGCAAACTCATATCACGCCGCACATCTGACGGATCAATCAGGGTCAGATCAATCCCATCCAGCTTGACCTTGCCCTGTAACGGTGTCTGCATCCCAGACAAGAGCTGCAACAAGGTCAATTTTCCTGCACCATTACGGCCCAGAATTGCAATTTTCTCCCCGGGCTTGATCTCTAGCTTGGGAATCATCGAACTCGGTTTCGGATCATCATCGCCATATTTGAACACCACACCGTTGAGCTCATAATGCCCATCCAGTGCCGGACGATGAATCAGGTGCGAATAATCCGGCTGGTCCACCGGTTTTTTCATGAGTTCATCCAAACCAGCCTTGGCGACTTTAGCCTGTTGCAAGCGACCCAGTACACCCGTAATTTGTGAAATTGGTGCCAGCATGCGTGAAGATAGAATCGAACAGGCCACCAGTGCGCCTGTGGTCATGTCACCCTCTATCACCGCAAAAGCCCCGACCAAGACTACAATTGCAAAGGTCAGTCCCTGAATTTTTTGGGTCCAGGCGGTCATCAAGCCGATAATTTTACGTTGCTGCATGCTGACATCGGCTGATACTTCATTCATATGATTCCATTGGTTCTGGAAACGCGTTTCAGCTCTTAACAGCTTGATGTCTTCAATTCCTTGTACAGCTTCTACCAGCAAGGCATTGCGGATGGCAGATTCGCGCATGCCCAACTGAGCCAGCTGTGCCAATTTTTTCTGCGCCAGAATTCCCGGAAGAATCATTAAGGGTACAACGAGTAGCATGACCCAGAACAGATTGCCACCGATCACCCAGAAGATCCCTAAGAACAGGAAGAAGAATGGCAGATCGGCAATTGCTGTGACTGTGGTTGAAGTCACCAGTTCGCGGACGCCTTCCAGCTCACGAATTTGTGAAATAAAGGTTCCTGTTGATTTGGAACGTTCGCTGTTTTTAATCCGTAATGAATGACCAAACACCCGGTCGGAAATTTTTAAATCCGCGCGTTTACCAATGATGTCTGACAGATAGATCCGCGAGACACGTAAAACAAACTCAAAAATCGCGGCGATCAGCGCGCCACCGGCCAACACCCATAACGTCGGAATAGATTGCGATGGAATGACACGGTCATAGACATTCATCGAGAAAACTATCGTGGCCAGTGCCAGAATATTGGCAATTAAAGACGCAAACATCACATTGATATAGCGCTTCCAGTCATTCAGAACAATTGACCAGAACCAGTTTTTCTCAAAGGGTTTGATATATTCATCCACCCGCGCATCTGGAACTGAAGATTCAGGACGCAGCACATAAAGATGCTTTATGCCAACCTCTAACTGTTCAATCGTGAAACTTTGAGATAAACCTTCATCACCACTGAGCTGGATGCTGACATTGCCCTGTGTGTCGATGCGTTCAATCACCCCCACATCACCACTATCGAATTCAACCAGTAAAGGTAAACGCCATGGATTCAGCAGGCTGCGCTCAAATTTATTTTTACGGACATTTAAACCCATCTGACGACTGACTATCTTGAGCATGTCATCGATGTCATGATGCTGGTTCCAGTCCAGTTGCAGGCGTATCCGCTCCTCAGAAGGCTCGATCCGGTAATGCCGGGCAATATTTAAAACCGCTTTAAGCCACGGTTGATAATTTATTGTAGTACTCATGGCTGAACTTCAAACCCCTGAATAGAAATACGGTTAAGCGCGTAAATATCCCGTGTACGGCCGGTGACCTGAATGTACTGTACGATCGCCGAATAAATGTCATAGTGCGCCAATTCAATTTCCTGCGCGGCAGTATGAATGGCTTGCTCGGCGTTCAGCAAATCCACTACAGTTCGGGTACCCAATTTATATTGTTCTTGATACAGCTCTTTGGTGCGTACCGTGGTTGCGCGGCGCTGGGATAAAACCCCCATTTGTTTTTGTTTATTTTCAATCTGCTCGCGGATCAAGCACACCTGATCCAGCACATCCAGATAGACCGTATTGACCTGTGCGCGTGCAGCTTCTTCGGCATAGCTTGCGGCACGGGTCTGTGAACGCGTTGCACCACCCCGATACAAATTACTGCTCACTTCAGTCATGACTGAATTACAGAAGCCATCATCTTCATTATTATTTGGATTCCGTCCATTCATCGCCTGACTTAGACTGCCTTTGAGAATGATGGTCGGATAAGGAATATCCCATTCAACAATGGATACATCAAATCCTAGCAAGGTACACAAGCGTTGTTGATATTGTCTGAGTTGGGTCCGCTGTACAATCAGATTCGATTGCGCTGCTTCCAGATTGGACTGCGCCTGAATCGGGTCGGCCTGACTGCTGATCCCGGCACGGGCATGTAAATTGGCAACTTCTGCAATCCGTCCAATGCCCTGAATCTGCTGTTGGGCAATCTGGGTAATTTGCTGATAGCGTTTGATACTCACTATTGCATCAGCCACTTCAAATGCGATCTGATCCAGACTGACCAGCACCTTGGCCTGTTCTTCTGCCAATCGCGCTTCTTCCACACTGATATTGGTTTTAATTTTGCCAAAGTCATACAGCATCTGGGTGGCATTCAAAGAAACCATTTGTTGTCCACGTTCACCGGAAGTGAGGTCACCTGTCCCGATACCCCCGGATAACTGCGGATAATAACCCGCTCTCGCCACATCAATATTCGCGGCCTGCGCAGATAATGTCGAAATACTCTGGGTGATTTCAGGACGTCGTTGCACTGCCCGGTGTACGGCTTCCACCAGATTCATTGTCTTTGGAATGCCGGCTGTGCTTGTAGAACTTAAAGCCGATTGTCCTGACTGTGGCCGGGTAATTTGCGGCAGCTCAGCTACTTTTGATGTATCTAATGAATAATGACCGAGCGAGGTAATATCAATGGTGTGTGCTGATCGTGTCGGTTTGGGTGCAATCAGCTGACCTAAGCTATTCTTGAGATTGGTAAAATAATGGGGTGAGCTTTCTGCATGCCCTAAAGACACAGATAAAGGCAAAAGAAGAAGTATCAATCCCCTTCTTTTTTGATCTGTTTTCCCCTGATTTTTTTTAAAGTGTTCTGCCCTAAATCGTATAATTATGTAATGTTTCTTGTTTTAGCCTAACCATATATCAAATCCCTTTAAAAGAAATCTTTTTCACTTTGATTTGATCAAAAAAAACCCTGCATCCGACAACTGGCGTCTGATGCAGGGTTTTATATAAAGCAGGATTATTTAAACAGTGAAATCATCACCTAGATAAACTTTTCTCACGGTCTCATTCGCCAGGATTTCTTCTGGTGTACCTTCAGCAAGCAATGCGCCTTCACTGACAATATAAGCATGCTCACAAATCGCCAGCGTTTCACGCACGTTATGATCGGTAATCAGCACCCCAATTCCGCGATCTTTCAAGGTTGTAATAATATCCTTAATATCTCCGACCGAAATCGGATCGACGCCGGCAAAAGGCTCGTCAAGTAGCATAAATTTTGGATCAGCAGCGAGTGCACGCGCAATCTCGGCACGACGTCGCTCCCCACCGGATACACTCATACCCAAAGAATCTTTAATATGAGTGATTTTAAAGTCTGCCAATAACTCCGCCAGACGTTGCTGACGTTGTGCCTTGGTCATATCTTTACGGGTTTCCAGAATCGCCATAATATTTTCGGAAATTGTCAGTTTTCGGAAAATCGAAGCTTCCTGCGGCAAATAACCAATTCCCTTACGTGCCCGTTCATGCATTGCGAGGTCGGAAAGATCTAGATCATCGAGATAGATTTCCCCCTTATCCATCCGCACCAGACCGACCACCATATAGAAACTGGTGGTTTTACCGGCGCCATTTGGTCCCAGCAACCCAACAATCTGGCCACTTTCCATGCTGAACGACACATCTTTCACTACCCAGCGTTTATTATAGTTTTTCGCCAGATGCTTAATGGTTAAGGTTTGAACCTGCTGTGATTGCTCCATTAATCACGCGCTCCCGGGAAGGATGTTGAACTAGAGGGTGGAATCACGATTTGTACACGGCCAGACGATGAACCGGTTTTGTTTGGTGTTCCGGTAGCTTCGATATCGCCTTTGTTCATGCTGTATTTTAAAGTCGCACCACGAATACTGGCACCGTCCTGTTGCAGGAAGGCATTACCTGACAAGGTAATAATCCCGGTTTCAGCATTGTAGACAATTTTCTGCGCCTGACCTTTGGCAAGACCTTTGGCCGGATCCACTTTTTGCTGGAACTGTGCCGGGCTGCCTGTCGCTGTAATCAGGCTGATCTGACGCTTATTGTTCAGATTGGCCACAATCGAATTGGCTTGCAGCTTCATGGTGCCCTGTTCAATGATAACGTTGCCCGAATACGTCGTCACACCCGTCCGCTCATTGAAAGTCGCCCGGTCAGCCAGCAAAGTGATTGGCTGGTTACGGTCAGATGGCAGTGCAAAAGCAGCGATTGAACCGAGTCCAACCACAGTCGCCAGCGTCATACGCTTCAGGAAAGTGTGCATCATTTTGGCTTTAGGAGTTTGGTTCATACTTTCCTCGAATATTAAAGAATTCGTATTGACCATCATTAAGATTGGCTTTAAGACCCTGGCTGACGAATTCAGCCTGTGGATATTCCACAATCACTGTCTTGTCTGTTTCAATTTCACGTGTTTTCGGAAAAGCAGTCAGTTCTTCAGTACGAAACTGCATTTTTCCATTTTGCATGATTTTGGTGGCGAGCACTTCTTGAGAGAGTACAACTTTTGTATTGTCATCATAACCATGCGCCATTTTGGCAAAGAAAGTCGCATCGACTTTACCATTGTCATAGGTCGATGCTCGCAGATTTTCCAGCTTTGAGGTTTCTAGCTGCAGGTTCTGCTCGAGTCGGTCCACTTGGGCACGAACCGACACCTGGCCTGCTTCATCCGTCTGGGTTAAGTTAATATTTTGAGCGGAATAGGTCATGCTGCGCGCAGAGTCTGCCTGCAGCTTGTTGCCCTTGCCGCTGTAATAGTAATAACCACCACTTATTGCGGCAATAATCACAGCCGTAATATATAAAACTTTAGTATCCATAAGCGGTGTACTTAATCCAAAAGATATGACTTATTAATAAGGCGCACGAGTATATTTTTCAAGTAACTCTTGGTACATGCCTTTGGACATTAACAACATATCGCAGATTTCACGCACCGCACCACGTCCACCCTGCGCCTGAGTCACCAGATCGGCACGGCGGCGAACTTCAACATGACCATTAGGCACGGTCACTTTCATGCCGGCAATGGCAAAAGCAGACAGATCAGGCCAGTCATCGCCCATGTACAGGCAATCTTCAGGATCAATGTTGAGCTGTGCGCAGGCTTCACGAAGTGCTGTACCTTTGTCTTCACGGCCCTGATAGACCAGATCAACACCCAGATCCGACATACGCTTTTCTACGATATTGCTTTTACGTCCGGTGATAATAATCACCTTGATCCCTGCTTGCTGAACCAGTTTCATGCCCAGACCGTCACGAATATCAAAGGATTTGATCTCATCGCCAGTATTAGTCAGCGTTACAAAGCCATCACTTAAAATACCATCTACATCAAGCACCAGTGCTGCAATATGACGTGCCTGCTCTAATAATACATAAGATGCCATTTATTAATTTACCCCAGCCTGAATCAGGTCATGCATACTAATCACACCAATGACTTTATTGGCATCATCAACAACTACAAATTGATTAATTTTATGCTCATTCATACGTTCCAGTGCCACCACTGCACGTGCTTCCTGAGAAATGGTCAACGGATTTTTGGTCATCACGTCCTGAATAGCCAGATTGACATCAAAACCTTGCTGCTTATCAATCAAGCGACGCAAGTCACCATCGGTAAAAATCCCCAGCAACACATCATTTTCATCGACGACTGTGGTTAAGCCCAAGCGCTTGTTGGAAATTTCGTACAATACTTTATTCATGGCGGTATCTGGCGAGACTTTAGGTAAATCTGCGCCAGTACGCATCAGATGCTTCACATGCAATAACAGACGCTTACCCAGCGCACCTGCAGGATGTGAGCGTGCAAAATCATCCGAGGTAAAGCCGCGAGCATCCAATAAAGCTACCGCCAAAGCATCGCCCAAAGCCAATGTTGCCGTCGTTGACGATGTCGGCGCTAAACCCAGTGGACAAGCCTCCTGAATATTACCCAGCGTTAAAGCTACATCAGCATTTTGTGGCATTGGACCACGATCATCACCACTGATGGTAATCAGCGGAATTTCCAGATGCTTGATCAGCGGCATCAGCATCATGATTTCATCACTCTTGCCCGAGTTTGAAATTGCAATCAGCACATCACCAGCCACCAGCATCCCTAAGTCACCATGACCGGCTTCACCTGGATGCATAAAAAATGAGGGAGTTCCGGTCGAAGCAAAGGTCGCCGCCATTTTACGGCCAATATGACCTGACTTGCCCATTCCGGTAATCACCAGACGGCCAGTACACTGTAGAATAATTTCACATGCCCGGCTAAAACGGTCATCAATCTGTGTTGCTAAAATCTGTAGTGCATTTTCTTCGATGCGCAGTGTTTCAAGTGCGACTTTCTGGAAATCTAGTTGATTCGCTGTTTTTTGTGGATTCAAAGCCTGTTTACCTACGCTAAGGACAGAGAAAAACTCTGGTTTGATGGGCATAATTTTCGCAATTTTAGCATAGCTATGCAATTGTAAGCTTTCTAAATATAGAAGATTCGACGGATTTTTAATATATTCAGATTGTATTCAACTTGCGCAATCTGGTATCTCCGCCTCTACATTCACTCCATTTTTAAAGCGGTTATATGCGCTTGTTTTTATTTTTATAGAAACACGCTTACGCTATCCAAAATAAGTTTGGGTCAAATCAGACCAGACTCATTCAAATATAATTCCATCAGACTGGCAAACACTGCCTCTGAAAATGTAAGCTCAATATTCGCTATTTCACTTCCTGAACCCCTTCTTTATAAATCACTCTCGTCGCCTAACTCCCCTAAATAACTGAGGCTTTTTACGCTTTTATCTTTATGAATAATTATGCTTAGGTTAAGATGATTCATCCTTTTATTTGAAGTCTTTTGAACAGCTATGCAACCATTTGTTCTATATAACTCAGAGCAACGCAAAAAAGTAGAATTCGTACCTCGTGTTGAAGGTCAAATTGATCTGTATGTCTGTGGTATGACGGTTTATGACTACTGTCATATTGGACATGCACGTACAGTGGTTGCATTTGACTATATTATCCGTTTCCTGCGTAGCCAAGGCTGGAAGGTCAAATATGTGCGTAATATTACGGATATTGACGATAAAATTATTAAACGTGCCAATGAAAATGGCGAAAGTATCTCAGAATTAACAGGTCGCTTTATTGATGCGATGAATGAAGACTTTGCCAAACTGGGCTGCCTTGCACCTGATGTTGCACCTAAAGCGACAGATTACATCGATCAAATGCAAGATATGATCGGCAACCTGGTCGACAAAGGTACGGCTTATCCATCCAATAATGGCGATGTCTACTTTGAGGTCGAGAAGTTTGCCAAATATGGTCGTCTGTCTGGCCGTAAATTAGAAGATATGCAAGCCGGCGCGTCTGAACGTGTCGATGTTGAAGTCGAAAAGAAACACCCGTTTGACTTTGTACTGTGGAAACATGCCAAGGAAAATGAACCGTCATGGGCATCTCCTTGGGGCAATGGCCGTCCAGGCTGGCACATCGAATGTTCAGCAATGTCGACCTGCTGCCTGGGCAATCATTTCGATATTCATGGCGGTGGTGCTGATCTGACTTTCCCGCACCATGAAAATGAAATTGCACAATCTGAAGCATCTACTGGCGAACAGTATGTCAATTACTGGATGCATGCCGGATTTATTAATGTCGATGGCGAGAAAATGTCGAAGTCTTTAGGCAATTTCTTCACCATTCGCGACGTGATTGAAAAATTCCATCCGGAAGTGGTACGTTATTTTATTGTGTCTTCACACTATCGTAGCCCGGTGAATTACTCGGATGTTGCCTTAAAAGAAGCAAAAAATACCTTGTCTCGTTTCTATCACTCATTTAAAACCTATCAGGCGGTTTATGGTGATCATCTGATTGAAACTCTGGATGAGGCTTTAGTTGAACGCTTTAATACCGCTATGCGTGATGATTTCAATACGCCTGAAGCGATTGCGGTATTGTTCGAAATCAATAAAGAGCTGAATCGTGCGGTGAAAGAAGAAAATGCAGAACAGGCAGCGATTTATTATGCAACTTTGCGTTACCTGACCAATATTCTCGGTCTGGTACGGCAAGACGTAGAAGAGTTCCTCAAGTCTGACATTGGTCAGGAAGCATTGGGACTATCACCTGAACAAATTGAAGATTTGATTCAACAGCGTCAGGATGCCAAGAAAGCCAAAGAATTCGCACGCGCAGACGAAATCCGTCAATCTTTACTTGATCAAGGTGTTGTTCTTGAGGATACCCGTCAAGGTACAGTTTGGCGCCGTGCTGATTAATTAATCAAACAGATTTATAGAGAGTTGACACTGCTGTGGAATTCTCTATAATTCACCTCATTGCGGGAATAGCTCAGTTGGTAGAGCATAACCTTGCCAAGGTTGGGGTCGGGAGTTCGAGTCTCCTTTCCCGCTCCAGAATACGAAAAACCCTTATCGAAAGATAAGGGTTTTTTATTGTGTTTGAAAAAAATTTATTAATAAAATGCATATCTCAAATCACTTATTCATCCTCTTTTAACCTGACATTTTTTTTGGGTTATTCATGACAAAGTGCTATTGTGGATAAACTTTAAAACTTTCAATCCCTTTCATAACGATATCGTTTCATGACTTATAAATTAAATGCTCGTCATCTAATTCTAGATCTTTTATATGCCTCTAAAAACTCCACCCTGTCTATTAAGCGGATATTAACAGCTGCTGAATTATTGGGGATTTCTGACAATGGTATCCGTGTCGCTGTAGCCCGATTAAATCAGGAAAATGTCATTCAAGCTGTAGAGCGCGGCGTGTATCAATTGCTAGAGAAAAAATTCGATACTTCTTTTATCAGCTTAAACAAACATCCTGATATGCAAACGGCGACTACATGGAACGGAAAATATGTGCTGGTCTATACCGGTGCTTTGGGACGTGTAGACCGTACGGCATTATCTAAAAGGGAAAAAGCGCTACGTTATTATGGTTTTAAGGAACTAGAGCAAAATGTTTTTATTCGTCCCGATAATTTAACGCTAAATCTAAGTCCATTAAAAACAGCTGTAATCCAGTTTGGATTAGATCCTGACGCACGTTTTTTTCAAGTCAGTCAACTGGAAAGTGAAACCGAAGTTCGTGATTTATGGGATATCGAAGAGCTACATCAGACCTATCATGCAGTACAGCATGCTATCAACGACTGGTTTGAGAATTACCAGAGTCTGACTTTAGCAGAGGCTGCAAAAAGTGCCTTTTATCTAGGTAAATCTGCCCTATTTAGTTTGCGTGCTGACCCCTTACTTCCTGCAGAATGGATAGACACAGATGCTCGACAACAATTTGAGCTCGCAGTCCGCAAAATAGAAAAACAGGGTCAACTTTTATGGCAACACTATTTTAAAGACCAAGGGGTCTAATTTATTTCTTTTTTATACACAAAAATGAATTGACTGTAATATTTCATCCAAATATATTGAATAAAGCAATAAGAACTAAATATAGGCAGAAGAATGAACAGCAAGGTCAGTGTCACAGAACTTTTTAGTCGTGACGAAATTAAAGAACTCACCACGACCTCAGACTTACACGGTGCCTGGGCAGTAGGTTCAACCTGGACCGTAATTGTCATGACCTTTGGTACGGTTGCCTATAGCTGGGAATATTTACCTACATGGGGAAAAATCCTGATATGTGCATTGGCATTGGCTATTCTTGCTGGACGCCAGCTTGCGATGGCTATTTTGATGCATGATGCCTCGCACCATAGCCTGTTCAAAACCAAATGGTTAAATACCCATCTGACTGATTGGCTCTGTGCACGCCCGATCTGGAATGATGTCAGCAAATACCGTCCTTATCACCTGAAACATCATGCTAAAACCTCGCAGCCAGATGATCCTGACTTGGGGTTGGTAAAAAACTTTCCCATTACGCAAAGCTCACTATTCAGGAAATTCTTCCGTGACCTGAATGGGCAATCGGGGCTTAAATTTCTCGCTGGTCGAGTATTAATGGATCTGGAATTGCTGGAATGGAGTGTTTCCAATGACCCCAAGCCAATTCCGCGTGGTGATCGCAGCAATTTAGAGTTAGCGAAAAACTTGCTTAAAAATAGTTCTGGTATGTTAATTTCAAATGCAGCAATTTTTTCTGCTCTGTGGGCCAGCGGCCATCCTAAAATGTATTTATTATGGCCTCTCGCCTATATCACTCCATTTCCTTTGTTCATCCGCATCCGCGCCATGGCTGAGCATGCGGGCCTAGAAACCAGTCATTCTGCCCTGAGCAATACTCGAACTACCCGTGCAGGCTGGCTGGCACGTGCTTTTGTTGCACCAATTCATGTGAACTATCATATTGAACATCATTTGATGGCCTCTGTTCCGCATCAAAAGCTGGCAAAAATGCACCAGATGTTAAGAGAGCGTCAGTATGTCGATGCTCCGCCAAGTTATCTGGATGTGATTCGCTCACTTTTAAAAAATAATCAATTTTCCTGATGCTTAGATTATTCAATTTCAATGCTGATGGTTTTCGGCATGTGAATGCGGATGTGAGGATTGTCCCCGATGTTCCGGCGGACAATCTTCCGCTTCGATCTGCAAGGTCATCTCGGTAATATGATGCTCATGGTGGAGCATCTCAAAGGCCTGATGACGCAGTTTCTGATAATCCACATTCGGCGCAACCAGATGCACGGTCAGCATGACTTTTTTGGAAGTAATTGCCCAGACCTTGAGCTGATGAATATCTCGCACCCCTTCAAGCGCCAAAAGATCGTAACGTAATTTTTCAATATCAATTTCATCCGGCACACCTTCAAGCAGAATATTGATGCTCTGTTTTAGCAAAACCCAGGTTCTTGGCAATACCCAAAATCCAATTAATACTGCAATGAGTGTATCTATCCACATCCAGCCGGTGAAATAAATCACTAGCGCTCCAATAATCACGCCTACAGATCCCAACGCATCACTCAGCACTTCCAGATAAGCGCCTTTGACATTGAGGCTTTCCTGACTGCTGGATACCAGAATTTTCATGGAAATCAGATTAATGATCAGCCCCAAGATGGCCACGCCCATCATGCCAAGACTCTGGATTTCCGGTGGATGACTCAAACGCTGATAAGCTTCAAACAAAATATAAATCGCAACCACAAACAGCATTAAGGCATTAAACAGAGCAGCAAGAATTTCAAAGCGCTGATAACCAAATGTCCGTTTATTGTCTGCCGGTTTTTGCCCAATTTTGATAGCGACTAATGCGATAGCCAGTGCAGCAGCATCGGTAAACATATGCGCAGCATCAGAAAGTAAGGCCAAACTTTGAGTTAGAAAACCAGCAATCACTTCCACAATTAAAAAAGTCGTGGTTAATACCAACGCTATTAATAATTTTTTGGCATTTTTTGCAGTCACGGCGACATGACTATGCTCATGATGATGTGAATTCCCCACCGGCCACTACCTCCTTCTTATTCAATGAGGATGTATCCTCAGCATCTTTCAAGTTTTATTCTGATTCATATTACGCTTGAATTTTATCTATTTAAGTAGGTTTTTTATGAACTGCTTTATCAGTCGATATTAGATTAAAGTTTTAGCTTTTTCATGCTCTGCTAGCCAGGCCTGTACCGAAGCACGCTTAAAATTACGCTCGACATATTCTATTATTTTCACAGGAAGTTTCACCTGATGACTCAGCAGACGATGCAACATAAAGGCTAGATCAAAGTCTGCAATGGACCAGTGTTCAGTCAACCATATGTCCTCTAGCATATGTTCTGCCACATTTACCAAGCGCTGAATTTCTTCAGTGATCGGAGCTGTAAGAGGTGTAGATATTTTTGCTGGGTGAAATACCGAATCGGAAGGCATCTGCTGGCGGATTTGCATAAAATCCGTTTTGACCAAGGCTTGTATGGCCCGACATTTAGCTCTGGCATGAATTTCCTTTGGATATAAGGCTGGATAATTAGGTGCTGGAAAGGCATCTTCCAAGTATTCAGTGATCGCCCATGATTCAAACAGGCTAAAGTTATCTACTATTAAATACGGAACTTTAGCACTTGGACAAATGGCTTGATAAGCCGCAGATTTCTGTTGCTGCTGATCTAAATCGACCACTATTTCCTGAAAATCTAAACCCTTTTCTTTTAAGGCAACATAGACCGACATGGCATAAGGGCTGATTCTGTTTTTATCGACATATAAACTTATATTTTGCATATCCTTGATCCTGATAGGCTTGTTGTTTTTATTCAGTACGGCAGCCTTACTCTACTCTCTTTCCTATATAAAAGGAAAATGACCCGCTTCATGTAGCAATCACACAAAAATGTTTATACAGTTGCCGATAGCGAAGCGATATTCATTATTTTCTATAATGTATGTGATGTGAGGCATAAAGCCTTTTATTTTGCTTTTGATTCACGTTAAATTAAATCATTCTCTTGATATCAAAAAACTATGCTGAACTTAGCTCACCTCCCCGATACCGTGTATGCCATTCAACATCTGGCTTTCGAAGACTTAGGTGCTTGGGAAGATATTTTTTATCAGCTCGGCTTACGTGTGCGTTATTTCGAAGCTGGCATCGATGATCTCACCAAGGCTTTTGAACATCCCGGATTAACCGTTATTCTCGGTGGCCCGATTGCAGTCTATGAAACTGAGGATTATCCTTTCTTACAACAAGAAATAGACTTACTTAAAGTTCGCCTGGAAAAGAACTTACCGACGTTAGGCATCTGTTTAGGTGCACAGTTAATTGCTGCTGCATTGGATGCCAAAGTCTATTCCGGGCATACCAAAGAAATCGGCTGGTCTAAACTTAAGCTTGCTTCTGTTGAAAATAATCCGCTGCAAGCTCTCGAAGATATCGACGTCCTGCATTGGCATGGTGATACCTTTGACCTACCTGAACAGGCAAAATTACTGGCCAGCTCTGACCTTTATCCAAATCAGGCCTTTCGAGTAGGACAGAATATTCTAGCACTACAATTCCATGCTGAAGTGGCCAGTGAAAGTTTAGAGAAATGGCTGATTGGACATACCTGTGAGTTACGCAAAGCCCAGATCAATATCCCTGCCTTGCGGGCGGATCATCAAAGCTATGCGCCCGCGCTTGAACAGGCAGCCAGTTCGGTATTGATGCATTATTTAGAAAACCTGCGACTTAAGTAACCGTAATAAAAAAGCACTCAGTTGGGTGCTTTTTTAATTTGTCATGCTTATTTTTTCGGAGCAGGAACAGAAGCCTCGGTAGTAATGTTCACTGTAATTTTATCGCCCACATTTGGAACATAACCGCCTACCCCAAAAGCTGAACGGTTAAATGAAGTGGTTGCATTGAAACCAATCGTTTGTAATTTAGTCATTGGATGTACGCCTTGTTTATTTAAAACTGCATCCAGTACCACAGGTTTAGTGACATCTTTCACGGTTAAGTTACCGGTGATTTTGTATTTGTTTTTGCCTAAAGCCTGAACTTTAGTACTTTTAAAAGTGATATTCGGATATTTGGCAGCGTCAAAAAATTCTGATGTCTTAATATGGTCATCCAGTGCTTTCACATTCGTATTAATACTTGCAACCGGGATGTTCACATTGACCGAAGAATTCGCAGGTTTTGCATTATCAACATTAATCATACCCTGGATGTCACTGAAGTTTGCAGATGGTGTAGAGAAACCAAAGTGGCTCCAAGAGAAAACCGTTGCTGAATGAGTCGGGTCAATCGTATAGGCCACTGGTTTTGCCATAGAAACTGTTGCTACAGATGCGACCGCCAAGCCTAATGCTAATGTTTTGAAATTCATGTTTTTATCTCACGTTTTGGATGTTATTAAGTGTATACAATCTGGAACCGTTTACAGCCCTAAAGATAAAACGTTTTGTTGCAGCGATGAAACGATAAAATTGTAAGTTATTTTTTTAATTTTTGAGCTTTAATCCATACGGTACTGGATGAATCCAGTTTTCTTGGCGACTTTGTTATACAACGCTTGTGCCTGATGGTTTAATTCATGAGTTAGCCAGTAAACCCGGTCGCAATTACGCTGCTGCGCGACCTGATAGACATGCTGAATCAGCTTGCGCGCCACGCCCTGTCCGCGATAATCAGGATGGGTAAATAGATCCTGCAAATAGGCATAGGGTCTTACTGTCCAGCTACTGTTATGTTCGATGACATGCACAATCCCTACGACCTTTCCATCAATCAAGGCCGCAAAACCGTACATTGAATCTAACTCATAATTAGTTAATTTATCCCAGGTATTTTTACTTACCTCATCCGAAATTTGGGTCTGATAAAAGCGTTGATAGTCTTGCCATAAAAATAGCCATTCCGGCTGTGATATTTGCTCTAGAGATTTGATCTGGATCTGGCACTGTATATTCATGTTTAACTGCTTCTTTGGCTTATTTCTTTAATTTAAGTCGTTTCAATAGTGGTCGCTGAATTTTTATAGCGGCCTAAACTTAGCTTTATCTCATCTGGTGCTCATAAGCAACCTGTCAGATGAAAATCATCCGGCATAAAAAAAGTCCCAATCAGGGACTTTTCATGCATTATGTTTAAAGTTTTTCAACCAGAATACGATCAACCTGTTTTAGGCCAGTCGTCTTTTCATGATTTTTACGACGCACTTTAATGACCTTTTCTTCGGCTAATTCTTGCAGCATTAAATCAACTGCAACCATCGCTTCAAGAGGTAATTCCTGTCCGATCCACTTGAGTTCGCCTGCATCCATTAAAGTAATTTCATCGTTAATTTGTTCATACAAGCTCATGTTCATCTCACTCTTTCATTTCGACTATGGGAGAACTTTCTAACGATTGCCACATGAAAACAACCCTAAAAAGCGAAAAAATAAAAAACGCCCCTTTAACTGGGGCGTCTTTTTAACCTATTAATCGAATTGATTAAGCGGTAATTTCTTGCACTGCTGCAACCACTGCTTCGGTGGTAATACCGAAGTATTGGAACAAATCTTTTGCAGGTGCAGATTCGCCATAAGTGGTCATACCGATAACACGACCATCAAGACCTACAAATTTCCACCAGTAATCTACATGTGCAGCTTCAACAGCAACACGTGCACGAATATTTGATGGAAGAACCGCTTCACGATAAGCTGCATCTTGCTTCATGAATTCTTCAGCACATGGCATAGACACGACACGCACGCCTTCAAGCTGTGCATAAGCTTCCATTGCCAGAGATACTTCAGAACCAGTGGCGATGATGATGGCTTTCAATTCACCTTTTTCTTCAGCCAATACATAACCACCTTTCGCAGCGTTCTCAATTTGAGCTTGAGTACGAGTCTGGAATGGCAAGTTCTGACGAGAGAAGATCAATGCGGTCGGACCTTCAGCACGCGTTAATGCAGATTTCCAAGAAATTGCTGCTTCAACGGTGTCACATGGACGCCATGTGTTTAGATTTGGCGTACCACGAAGGGATGCGATCTGCTCAACAGGTTGATGCGTTGGACCATCTTCACCTAGACCAATTGAGTCATGCGTATACACATGGATCACGCGCTGTTTCATCAATGCAGACATACGTACGGCATTACGTGCATATTCCATAAACATTAGGAATGTTGCTACGTAAGGGATAAAACCGCCATGCAGTGCAACACCATTCGCGATTGCAGTCATACCGAATTCACGTACGCCATAGTGTACATAGTTACCTGCCGGATTGTCCTGTACGCCTTGCGCGCCTTTCCAAAGGGTCAGGTTAGAACCTGCGAGATCCGCAGAACCACCTAGAACTTCTGGCAATAATGGAACAAGTGCTTGTAATGCATTTTGGCTGGCTTTACGCGTCGCAATCGTTTCAGCTTTGGCATTCACTTCTGCAATATAGGCATTCGCTTTTGCAACGAAGTCAGCCGGTAATTCACCAGATAAACGACGTTTAAGCTCAGCTGCTTCAGTTGGATATTTTGCAGCATAAGCAGCAAATGTTTCGTTCCAAGCTGCTTCTGATTCAGCACCTTTAGCTTTCGCATCCCAAGCTGCATACACATCTTCAGGAATCACAAATGCTTCGTCAGTCCAGCCTAGTGCTTCACGAGTCAACACGATTTCGTCATGACCGAGTGGTGCACCATGACTGTCTTCTTTACCTTGCTTGTTTGGTGAACCCAAACCAATCACGGTTTTACAGATAATGATGGTTGGTTTAGCAGTTTCAGCTTTCGCCTCAACAGTTGCCTGACGGATTACATCTGCATCGTGACCATCAACTTTAATCACTTGCCAGCCGTATGCCAGGAAGCGTTGTTCTGTATCGTCAGAGAACCAGCCTTCCACTTCGCCATCAATCGAGATGCCATTGTCGTCATAGTAAGCAATCAGTTTGCCCAGACCCAATGTTCCTGCCAAAGAACATGCTTCGTGAGAAACACCTTCCATCAAACAGCCATCGCCAAGGAAGCAGTAAGTGAAGTGATCTACAACTTGGATGTCGTCTTTGTTGAATTGCGCAGCTAGAGTTTTTTCAGCTAGTGCAAAACCGACAGCATTCGCGATGCCTTGACCTAAAGGACCAGTCGTCGTTTCAATCCCTGGTGCATAGCCCAACTCCGGGTGACCAGGTGTTTTAGAATGAAGTTGACGGAATGCTTTAAGATCTTCAATCGAAAGATCGTAGCCCGTTAAATGAAGAAGCGCATATTGAAGCATAGAGCCATGGCCATTTGATAATACAAAACGGTCACGGTTTGCCCAATTCGGGTTGGTCGGGTTATGGTTCATGAATTCACGCCAAACCACATCAGCGATATCTGCCATCCCCATTGGAGCACCTGGATGTCCTGAGTTTGCTTTTTGCACAGCATCCATTGCCAATACACGAATTGCGTTTGCAATACGACGTTCATTAAGCGGGGTTGTCATAAATCAGAGTCCAAAATATTCAGAAATAGGAAATGATGAAAAGACTTTCAAAACTGCTGTCTATTGTCTTAAAAAAACAGCGAGGGGTAAAGACTAACCAACAATATTTATCAGTTTATTGAGTGTCTCTTGCCTTATCGTACAATTATTCCACATTTCTTCTTTATCTTCGATTCGCTCTACTGGTTTTCAGATTGAATTATCCCGGATTTCTTAACTAACTTTCTTGTCTGTATCTGGATTCTAAGCTGATAGATAGGATTGAATTTATGCTAATTTTGTCTCTATGTCATATGACTCACAGCATTGTTTTTGAAGAAAATCTATACAGTTCACTGATCTATTTATAATGTAATTTGTACTAAATTTTATAAAATATGGGTAGGATTTTTTGATATACAGGTGAAATCTAATTTGCCTAGGCTAATTTCCAACCTCGGCAGACTTATTGTCCTTGACAGGCTTTGGGCAAATAGCGCTGCTGAATATCAGTGGAATAACATTTGCCACTATGAACATCAAAAGCAACCGATTTCCCGCGAATCGCAGCATCCACACCCTGCTCTCGCATCTTGAACTCTATCCGGCACGCGGCATTAATGATCACTTTTTCGATATATTGACCATGCCCACCAATCTCGCGTCCAGCATCACAGTGTTGATCTGAGACAATAAACTGGGTTCGATATGCTCCAGCCTGTTCAAACACTTCGGCCAATTGATTACGCACGACATAAGCTTGATAACTCATAAAAGCCATCGTCACTAAAATCGCGATAATGATGAGCACGATCAGCACTTCAATCAGGGTAAATGCCTTTTGATACATGATTTCTGATCTCCTTACAGTCTTGCTCCAAGAAGTCCATAGCAAAAGATGTCGCCATTCCTAACCAGCTAATGTGGAAGACTTAGCGCTAATATGAAGATATACCCGAACATCAACAAGACATTTGGTCGCAAGGCGCACAGCCTGAATCTGCTTTATTGATGTAATGATCACTTGCTTAAGTAAATTTTGAATTTTGAGCTTTGTATTTTTTCTATCGTCTATTTTTTTAAGATTTAATCGGAAATCTAAGCATTTAATTTTATGACAGTCTGAGGGATTAAAATATTATTGCTTCCTATTCCCCAATCAATAATGCTGTCTAAATAGACATATCAATTTTTTTAATTCTATTAATCAATTAAAAACACAATAATTTGAAACAATTTCGACCAATTTTGTCGTGTTAAGCTAGTCCTAGAGCGCAACTCGATGTAACATATCGGGTCTTTAAAATTAACTGTGATAGGACTATGCGCGAGTACGCTGTATTTACTTCGGAATCTGTAAGCGAAGGCCATCCAGATAAAATGGCTGACCAAATCAGTGACGCTATTTTGGATGCAATCTTAAAAGAAGACCCATATGCACGGGTTGCTTGTGAAACGCTTGTAAAAACAGGTGCGGTTGTACTTGCCGGTGAAATCACAACGACAGCAAATGTTGATTTTGAGGCAATTGTACGTCATACCGTAAACGGAATTGGTTATCACCATTCTGATCTTGGTTTTGATGGTTCAACCTGTGCCGTGATCAACATGATTGGTAAACAGTCACCTGAAATTGCTCAAGGTGTCGACCGCCAGAAACCTGAAGATCAGGGTGCCGGCGACCAAGGTTTAATGTTCGGTTACGCCAGCCGCGAGACTGATGTATTAATGCCTGCGCCGATTTCATATGCGCATCGCTTGATGGAAAAGCAGGCTGAATTACGCCGTAATGGCACCTTGCCATGGTTACGCCCAGATGCAAAAAGCCAGGTAACGTTTGCTTATGAAAATGGCGTACCAGTTCGTTTAGATGCAGTCGTTCTTTCGACTCAACATGATTCTGAAATCACTCAAGCGAACCTGAAAGAAGCTGTGATTGAAGAGATTGTGAAGAAAATCATTCCTGCTGACATGTTCCATGCGGACACCAAATTCCACATCAACCCAACGGGTATGTTTGTGATCGGTGGTCCTGTGGGTGACTGTGGTTTGACTGGCCGTAAAATTATCGTAGATACCTACGGCGGTATGGCACGTCACGGCGGTGGTGCTTTCTCTGGTAAAGATCCATCTAAAGTTGACCGCTCTGCTGCGTATGCAGGTCGTTATGTGGCGAAAAACATCGTTGCTGCTGGCTTGGCTGACAAGTGTGAGATTCAGGTGTCTTACGCGATTGGTGTTGCTGAGCCAACTTCAATTTCAATCAATACCTTCAATACTGCAAAAGTCTCTGAAGAATTGATTATTGCACTGGTTCGTGAACATTTCGACTTACGTCCATATGGCATTACCCGTATGCTTGACCTGATCCAGCCGATGTATAAGCAAACTGCTGCTTATGGTCACTTCGGTCGTGAAGGTTCAGATACTGCATTTACCTGGGAAAAAACTGACAAAGTGGAAGCGCTTAAAGCGTCTGCTGGTCTATAAGTTTTTCTTAAAAAAAGCCTGCATCATGCGGGCTTTTTTTATGTCTTTCATTTCTTCATCTTTAGAATTATCTCTAGGTCGTGATGACAAATATTTAAATGCCAAGCTTCATACTATAACCTGCCTATCGAATGATACTATTAAGACTTCCCTCTCTGTGAATATCACTATTCCATGAAACTTAAAACAACTTCCGACTGAGCCATTACAGTATAAGTATCGAAAAAAGTTACAGTTAATCAACAAATGTTGATCTATTTGCTAGCATAAATCTAAATAAATGGCTGCTAAATTAGATTGCAGCTCTACAACAACAAAAGGATATTACTCGATGAATAAATTACTAATTGCTTTAGGTTTGGCGACCACTGTTGCCTTAGTCGGCTGTAGTAAAGAAGAAGCGCCTGAAACCGGCGCAACCACAGGTGAGCATTTAGAAAATGCAGCCAATCAAGCCGGTCATGATATGGAAGATGCCAGCCGTGAGGCTGCGGTAGAAACCGAACGAGCAATGGATAATGCCGCAGAAAATACTGCTCAGGCAGCGGACGAAGCAGCTGCTGCAACGTCTAGAGCAGCAGATGCCACTGCGGAAGCAGCACGTAAAGCAACTGCAGCAACTGCTGCGGCAGTTGAAGAAGGTGCCGGAGAAGTTCGGGAAAAAGCTGAAAACTGATTTTAGCATTCAGTTTGACGTTTAAAAGCCTGCGATTGCAGGCTTTTTTTATCAGAGATGATTTTAAATAGCGAATGATCTAAATTGAAATTGCATTATTTCTTGATGGGATCAATTTTTTATCTAAATGATTCGATAAAATCAAATAAATTGATAAAACTTATCAAGTATTAGAATGACTTAATTGTGATTGAATCGGCAAAACGGGCTGCATTTAAACTGAAATTCAGTAGAATACCAGCCTTTATTTTTAAAATTTAATCTCCCATGTCAGTCATTGTTGCTGCTTCCCAACGGTCGAATATTTCGGTCTGGGCAGCTTTTATCTTGCTTATCATAGGTACAATCGGTGCCTATCAAATCGTAGGCTTAAATCAGGCCCTATTATTCTTGATTGGTGGTGCACTAGGCATGACCCTGTACCATGCTTCATTTGGTTTTACTTCGAGCTGGCGTGTCTTTATCAAGGAACGTCGCGGCCGTGGTTTACGTGCACAAATGATTATGCTCGCTCTGGCGGTCTTGCTGTTCTTCCCGGCTTTAGGTGCAGGTGAATTATTCGGCAACCCAGTTAAAGGTAACGTTAATCCTGTTTCCATGTCAGTCATGATTGGTGCCTTTATTTTCGGTATCGGCATGCAACTTGGTGGCGGCTGTGCATCAGGTACGTTGTATACTGTAGGTGGCGGTAGCGCACGTATGCTGGTGACGCTCTTGTTCTTCTGTATCGGGTCTGTGATTGCGACCTCGCACCTTGACTGGTGGTTTGTCCTGCCACATCTTGAACCGATTTCACTGGTAGAAAGTTTAGGCGTTCTCCCTGGATTACTGTTGAGCTTTATCGTTTTTGCCATCATTGCTGCAGCAACAGTTTATTTCGAAAAGAAACGTCACGGTAGTCTCGAAATTGAGCCTAGTAGTAAACATCAAGGCTGGAAGCGCTTTGTTCGTGGTCCATGGCCTTTGATTTGGGGCGGTATTATTCTGACCTTGCTCAACTTTGCTACGCTGGCACTCGCAGGTCGTCCTTGGGGCGTAACCTCTGCGCTGGCAGTTTGGGGTGCCAAAGGTGCTACGCTTGTGGGTGTTGATGTAGCTTCTTGGGATTATTGGCAAAAAGCAGGCAATGCCAAAGCACTGGCAGAATCATTATGGTTTGATATTACCTCAATGATGAACTTCGGTATCATGCTGGGTGCTTTGTTGGCAGCAAGTTTGGCAGGTAAATTTGCGCCGAATTTCAATATTCCAAAACGTTCACTGATTGCTGCTGTTATAGGTGGCATAATGCTGGGCTATGGCGCACGCCTGGCCTACGGTTGTAATATCGGTGCATATTTCAGTGGAATTGCGTCGGGTAGTCTGCATGGCTGGTTATGGCTGGTCTTCGCTTTTATTGGTAATGGGATCGGGGTAAAACTTCGTCCGATTTTCTTCCCGAATGAAAAACCGCAGCCTGAAAAACCAACCGGTTGCTAATGATTAAAATCAAAAAAAGCCCATCAATTTGATGGGCTTTTTTTGATTCAGATTTTACAGTGCGGCTTTTAAATTACAGCCATAACCCATGGTCTGCTGGACCTGACGATAAGTCGTATAACGATCCAGAATAAAGGTATAAAAATGATCAGCGTCAGAGAAATTGGCTTTTAAATTTTCATTCTTGGCATTAGGCAGTTTAATGTCATCGACCAGTTCCAGATTGTAATGTCCCAAACGGTACATATCGGAAAAATAACTATTCATCATATCGCAATAGGCGATTTTACTGGGTTTTAATGCAGTACTGCTGACAAGATGCTGGTTCAAGCTTTGCAGATTATTGACATCTAAAGGAAACTGGTGCGCGAAAGCAATGCTTTCGACTTTCTTAAATTTCTGAAAGTCTTGGGCTAACTGGACATTGAGTGCATCAAAACGTTGCTGCAGTTCCTCTGCAGTCTGAACCTGATATTTGACTGGATCTACGACCGGTTTTTGTGGTTGTTCCGAACATGCAGTTAATCCAGTGAGCAGCGCTAATGACGTTAGCCATACCTTCATGTTTATACACTCAATTTAAATATACCAACACTTATTATGCCTGAAAGCAGTTTGATGTACTGTTTAAAGTATTTTCTCATTCATATAACGCCAGTAGCGCTTTGGCACATATTGAATATGCAATTTCATGTTCTTGCGCGCCTGAATATTCACACTGTTGAAATAATCTTTCCAGAGCTGATCATATAGCAGCTCTTGATCATCCAGTTCAATACTGAATGACTGACTATGACCAATCCGGATTTGTGGATCAATTATTTCAGCGTTCATCTCGACCTGATGCATTTGCCTTAAATCATAATAAATACCGTAATTACGCTGCTCATCATAAATCAGCCAGCTTTGATCCTGATAACGCTCCTGAAAATGTCGGGAAATAATCGGCAAGACATTAAAGTCCGGTCTGACCAGACTTAGAAACAAGCCATCTTTGGCTTTTTTAAAGCGCACGAAAGCCTCCATGCGATGCTTTTCCCGTCCCACTTGCTTGGCCCATTGCGACATGCCGATCACCGCAGCATGACCATAATCTTTATCGACTGGACGCTGGTTTTGAAAGACATAGACTGCAAAATTAAAAAGAGTCTGGAACGCTGCTTCCTGCTCTGACAAAAAGGTATAGTAAAAAGCACGCAAACTGCTGGAAGATACTTTCTGCTTTAATCCCTGCCACACCCGCTGCCCATGCTGATCATTAGAGGCCACATGGATAAATTCATCAAATAAACCTGTTTGTACTTGAGGATTGGCCGTCACTATCACGTTAAATTCTTTAAACTCGAAAGCACGAAATACACAACTGAGCAGACCAGTCATGCTGCCATCAAAACAGTAACTTGCCACTAGAAACCCAATCCTAATTGAGGTGAAAGTTGCTGCTGATATTTGGATTGTCCTGACATCAAAATTTGCTGGCGAATCTGATGGGATTGCTGATCTTTCTTAAATTTCGGTGTATCTGCACAGCGGATAAAATGCTGCGCCCGGTTATAAGCCACGCCCATGCGTTTTAGCTGGTCAATATGAATCTGTCCAAAACGGCGGGCCTGTACAATTTTCTGAGCAGAACGCACGCCTATGCCGGGTACCCGTAGAATCATTTTATAGTCGGCACGGTTAATATCGACTGGAAAGGCTTCAGGATGACGCAAGGCCCAACTGAGTTTGGGATCAATCTCCAGCTCCAGATTCGGATGCTGCTCATCGACAATTTCATCAGCAGCAAAGCCATAAAAACGCATCAGCCAGTCGGATTGATACAGACGGTTTTCTCTTAATAATGGTGGTGCTGAGCCAATGGCGGGTAAGGCTTTCTCTTCAGGATTAATCGGGATATAACCAGAGAAATACACCCTTTTCAATTTGAATTCCTTGTAATGCTGGTCAGCCATCAAAATAATGTCCTGATCGGTTTCACTATGCGCGCCCACCACCATCTGTGTAGTTTGTCCGGCAGGTACAAACTTGGGGACTGACTTGATCAGCTTGCGTTCATCTTTGAGCTGGATCAACCGGTCACGCACAATGCCTAAGTCTTTTTGTACTTCAGCATGGGTTTTTTCAGGCGCAAATTTTTGCAGTCCCGCTTCCGTCGGCATTTCCAGATTAATACTCATACGGTCGACATACAGTCCGGCTTCGGTAATGATCTCCTGTGACGCACCCGGAATGGTTTTCAGATGGATATAGCCATTAAAGTTTTCTTCGAGTCTAAGTTTTTTGACCACCTGTAGCATCCGTTCCATGGTGTGATCGGCCGATTTAAAAATCCCCGAACTGAGAAACAAACCCTCAATATAATTACGCCGATAAAAGTTCATGGTCAGATCGACGACTTCCTGCACGGTAAATGCTGCACGCTGGACATCATTGGAACGGCGCGAAACACAATAGGAACAGTCAAAAATACAGACATTAGAGAACAGAATTTTCAATAAGGACACACAGCGGCCATCTTCGGTATAACTATGACAGATACCATTCCCGGTATTGCCCACGCCCTTGTCTTTATTTTTACGGTTGCTACCACTAGATGAACAAGACACATCATACTTGGCAGCATCGGCTAAAATTTGCAGTTTTTCACGGATACGATCAGACATGAGCTCAGAGAATATGTGACCAAAAAGCTATTATAAAGTGTTCAATTCTAGGCTAATAAAAGTTCTATCTTCTTGGCGACGTAGCGTGTCGCAAGAAATGTAAATAACACGTAACCCATGCTGCAGTATTTCAAAATAAAATAACCAATATGATTTGCTTAATTTTGTGCTCAAAGGCAAAGTAAAAGCATAACAAGGAGCAAATCTATGTCTTTATTAGAAAATCTCGGAATTAAACATCCTATTTTCTTGGCACCGATGGCAGGTGTCTCTACGCCAGAGCTTGCTGCCGAAGTGTCCAATCAGGGCGGCTTGGGTTCACTGGGTCTGGGGGCCAGTAGTATCGAGGCTGCACGACAACAGATTTTAAAAACCCAGGAACTGACAGATTGCCCTTTTCAGGTCAATTTTTTCTGTCATGAGAGTGTGCCTGTAGATGAAGCTGTAGCGCAGGCATGGATTGCCCAGTTTAAAGATAAATTTGCCGAATATGGCACTCAGGCACCGGATCATTTGGAGTGTATTTATCCGAGTTTTAAAGACAATGATGACTTCCTGAATCTGGTATTGGAAACCAAACCACGGGCGGTCAGCTTTCATTTTGGGATTCCACATCCGCATCAGATTCAAGCCTTAAAACAGGCCGGGATTCTGACCATGGTATCTGCAACTAATTATGCCGAAGCCAAAGCCATTGAAGCAGCCGGAATTGATATCATTATTGCGCAAGGTATTGAAGCTGGTGGCCATCGCGGGATTTTCTCGACCAAGTTTGATGCATCAGTTAAAACCTCGAATCTGGTGAAGCTGATCAAACAGCATTCTTCCCTGCCGATTGTAGCAGCAGGCGGGATTATGACGGGTGAACAAGCGCGTCAAATGATGGATTTCGGCGCAGATGCCGTGCAACTCGGGACTGCATTTGTGCAGTGTAAATCTTCCAATGCCAATGATGCTTATCGTAAAGCCTTATTTTCCAAGCCACTTACTCAAGTGAGTGCCAGTATTTCCGGTCGTCCTGCACGTGGCATTATTAACCACTGGCATATTGAGGTGGATACACCCGATCGGCTGGATGTTCCCGCTTATCCATATACTTATGATCTGGCCAAGCAATTACATGCTGCTGCTGCCGAACATGGGGATCAAGGTTATGGTGCATTCTGGGCAGGTTCGAACGTGGCACAGATTCGTGAAATGGAAGCTTCCGATCTGATTAACCAGCTCATACTGGAAATGAAGCATCTTTAATACTTGAATCATAAAAAAACCTCTCCACATGGAGAGGTTTTTAATTTATCTAGAATTAGCGTGTGACACGATGCCATGCATCTTTAACCGCGAATTTCGCTTCTTCCCAATTGAGGCGTGATTCACCTTTTAACTGTTCCCACTTGGTACGCAGTTCAGGTTCGGCACGATCAAAATCCGTATCATGCTCATACATTGGACGGTTTTCATAACCGACTCGATAAGCGCCACGATAATCACGATCATAATCTAGATCGCTATATGTGCTACGCGTTTCATTGAAATACGGGCGATTATGATACTCATCTCTCCAGTAATTATCTTCTGCACTCAAATGATCTGGATGTCGATAATTATCTGCCTCAGGCAAGTTTTCTGGATGCTGGTAATTATCTGCCTGTTTCTCATGATCAGGTGTCGCAATGTCATTACCTGCAATACCGCCAACAACACCACCGATAATACCACCCACCACTGCACCTGGAGGGCCACCTACCAGACCTGCAACTGCGCCTACCGAAGCTCCACCCAAAGTACCGGCACTGGTCGCAGCCAGATTATCTTCACCTTCATTCATGTCTGGAACACGAGGATTATCTTTCACGGGTGTATTCAAATCTGGACGTACATTAGTATCAGTCGGATTGATATTCAGGCCTTCACTGCGTTCTTGTGGCAATTCCGTTGACGTTTTATGGCTAAACTCTGTGACTGGACGATTGGTATTTGTCATTACAGATCTCCCTCAATGATGACAATAAACAAGATGGATCACATCTGGTTTATATCTAGATAGGTTCATCATAGAGGAAGCTTGAGTAAGCAATGTCCAAGTCCTGTCCAGTTTAAGTGAACAAACTTTAGTGCTCTGTATTAGACAGGCTGAAGTGTAAACAGAATGCAAAAATCAGCCTGCTCAAGATAAAAAAGGTAGGGATTTCACACAAAAAATATTACTTGATTCGCTGAATTTTGCCCGCCATTACTTGGTTTCCAGTAAATTCACCTGCTCGACTTGTACATCATTCATGGTTAAACCATGTTCTAGCAGTGCATTAAAATAATCCTCTACTACCCGATACTGGTCAGCAGTATTTTCTACCTGATACATGCTTTGACGAAATTCATTACTAGAACGCAGTCCTTTGGTGTACCAGGCAATATGTTTACGGGAAATCCGGCAGCCGGAATACTCGCCATAGAACTCGTATAATTCTGTCAAATGTCCCAATAGAACATCTTTCACTTCTGTAATACTCGGTGCATCAAGATGTTGACCGGTTTTCAAATAATGGGCAATTTCACGAAAAATCCAGGGCCGACCTTGTGCTGCACGACCAATCATAATTGCGTCTGCACCAGTATAATCCAGCACATATTTGGCTTTTTCCGGACTGTCGATATCACCGTTAGCAATCACGGGAATCTTCAACATTTCCTTTACATCTTTAATTAAGGAATAACGCGCGGTATTCAGATACATATCTTCACGGGTACGGCCATGTAAAGCCAGTGCCGCAATTCCGGCTTGTTCAGCACGTTTGGCGACCCGTATAATATTTTCCTGGCCGTTCAAATAACCAAGACGGGTTTTTAAGGTCACTGGCACATCAACTGCAGCCACAACTGCATCCAGAATACGCGCAACTAGATCTTCATCCTGCAATAAAGCAGAACCGGCGAGTCGGTTACAGACCTTTTTGGCTGGGCAGCCCATATTAATATCAACAATTTGCGCACCATTGGCCACCTGATAACGTGCCGCTTCAGCCAGATCATGGGGATCTGAACCAGCAATCTGCGCTGAAATCGGTGCCAGCTCTCCATCAAAATTGGCACGATATAAGCTCTTTTTACTCATGCGCAAAGTTTTGTCAGATGTCATCATTTCACTGACCGCATGGCCTGCACCAAAGTATTTGCACAAGGTTCTAAACGGACGATCGGTCACACCTGCCATGGGAGCGACAATCAAATTGTTTGACAGTTGATATGGACCAATATACATATAAATTCATCACTTTTTTGATGGGCATAGTATACTGCATCTGCCTTATTCGCTCATCTTTTCAATTAATTTACGACACCATGAATAAAACTTTCGCTTCTTGTTTTTCTTTTAAGTCATTGTCTGTACTTGCACTTTCTCTGAGTCTTGCCGGCTGTGGCAATGGTTCATGGTGGTCAAAAGAGGATGAACCGACACTTGAAGTTGAACATATTCGTAAAGCTATTCCAAGCCGTGTCAACCAACGTGAGTCTTGGGCACAAGATATTTATGAAATCACAGAGCAGCTTGGCATTCCTCAAACCAAGGAAAATGTTTGTACGATTGTGGCAGTGGTTGATCAGGAATCTAACTTTGTTGCAGATCCTACTGTTCCGGGTTTGGGTGAAAAGGCGGTTAAGGAAGTCCAAGGTCGCCTTGATGAAAAATTCAAAGATAAGCTTGGTCAAGCAATTGGTGGCACAGTTGCAGGATATTTCCAGGAAGTTCTCAAGAACCATCCGAGTCCTGAAGACAACTACTTAAGCCAGATGCGCCGGGTCAAAACCGAACGTGAACTCGACGAATTATATCGTGAAATATTTGATTATATGTCAAAGCATTATCATGTTAGCGCCCTGACTGGTGCTGCCAAACTGGTCGGCCAGAATATTGGCGAGAAAATGAATCCGATTACCACCTTGGGTTCAATGCAGGTACATATCAGCTATGCGAAAGAACATAAACGCCAAGGCGGCAATATCGCGGAGTTACGTACTGATCTCTACAGTCAATATGGCGGTCTGTATTATGGGATTCATCGCCTGATGATGTATCCGGCAGATTATGACAAGCCGATTTACCGTTTTGCGGACTATAATTCCGGTATGTATTCCAGTCGAAATGCTGCTTTCCAGAGCATGTTGAATGATTTAACTGAGGCCGAACTCGATCTGGATGGCGATTTATTACTCTACACCAAAGATGGCGCGATCCGTTCGCAGAAGAGTCAATCTGAGCGTGAGTTAATCAGTGTTTTTGCCAAAAATAATTTTATTATTACTGAACGTCAAATCCGAGCTGATTTAAAGAAAGAAAAAGACAAAGACTTTGAAGATACGATGACTTATCGTGGTGTCAGCAAGCTCTATCAGGAAAAAACCGGTAAAGACCCTATTTATGCGATCATGCCTGAAGTGGTTATTTCCGGACCAAAATTAAGTCGTGATTATAATACTAACTGGTTTGCTACCCGCGTCGATGGTCGATATCAAACATGCATGCGCAAAATCAAAAATCTAAAACTCTAGCCTTATTTGATTTTGATGGAACCCTGTATCTACATGATAGCTTTACCGGGTTCATTTTCCATGCCTTAAGAAAACGGCATATTGTGAAACGCGGCATGCAAATTTTGCCATGGATACAGGCCTATTATTTAAATTTCTATCCGGCACACCGCATGCGACCCAAATTGTATGCCAGCATGTTTAAAAACAGTGATGCAGAGGAAATTCTGCAATTAGCTCAGGATTATGCACAACAACTGATGCTTAAGTTAAATCCGAAATTATTAGAACAGCTTAGGCAACATCAAGAATTAGGCCATGAAGTGGTGCTAGTTTCCGCATCTCTGGATTTATATTTAAAACCGGTCTGCAGCTATTTAAATATCGATTTAATCTGTAGCGAAGTTGAAATCAAAGCTGGGAAAATGACAGGGTTATATCAAACTCCTGACTGCAGTAATCAGCAAAAGAAAATTAGAATTCTAGAAAAATATAATCTGGATAATTATGCTGAAATTTATGCTTATGGGAATAGCAAGGAAGATATAGAAATGCTCAGTCTGGCGCAGCAAAGCTATTTTGAGGGTCAAGATCAACAGCTTCCAAAAATTAATATTTCAGCTCATTCGATGCCATATTAGTCCTTTCCATTCTATCGGGTTAACCTACTAAACACCTTTAGACAACGCTATAAATGGCAGATTAACTTTTTTACTTTATGCCTTGAAATCATCTTAAATAGCTTCGTAATCAGGATTTCTACTTCCTGAAGTATTCGCCTCCTAGCTAAAAAAACCACTTCATTTGAAGTGGTTTTTTTAGCTTTAAGAAAAATTATTTCTTAAACGGAAATGCATATTTCACAATACGTTTGATCACACTACCGTACTGTTTTACCAAGCTGGCATTGTTATAGTTCAAACCATATTTTTCACAAACTGCCTGAACTTTTGGCGCCATTTGACGATAGCGGCGTGCAGGTACATCAGGATACAGATGATGTTCAATCTGATGACTTAAATGACCCGTCAAGATATGAAATGCTTCAGAACCAGTCAGGTTGGATGAACCACGGATCTGACGCATATACCAGTGACCACGACTTTCATTTTGCAGCACCGATTTCGGGAATACTTCCACATCTTTGGTAAAGTGACCACAGAAAATAATACTAAAGGTCCAGATATTACGCAGACCATTGGCCACCATATTGCCAGTCAAAACCGGTAAAGCCGCAGGACCTGCGATGAGTGGAAAGAATACATAATCTTTAAACAGCTGTTTACCGATTTTGCTCTGCATTGGACGCCATTCTTCTTTGGTCTGCTCTTTGCTTTTGCGACCTTTGAAGTATTTACCCAATTCAAGATTCTGAATCGCAACGCCCCACTGGAACAATAAACAGAATGGCACTGCATAAATCGGTTGCAATAAATAACCCGGTTTCCAGCGCTGTTCCGGGAACAAGCGTAATAGACCATAACCGATATCATCATCCATACCCTTAATATTGGTATAAGTATGATGCTTAAAGTTATGGGTTTGACGCCAGTTGTCTGAAGTCCCTACAATATCCCATTCATAAGTCTGACCATTGAGTTTAGGATCATTCATCCAGTCATATTGACCATGCATGACGTTATGACCCAACTCCATGTTTTCCATGATTTTGGCAAAGCCTAATAGACCTGTGCCTAGCAACCATGCTGGTGGGAACCAGCCTGCAAACAATAAGGCGCGACCGGCAATCGATGAGTAACGAATGGTTGAATAGACACGACGGATATATTTCGCATCTTTTTCACCTAGATCATCTAGCACTTCTTGCTTAATCGCATCAAGTTCACGTGCAAGTTCATCAAGTTCAAACTGGGTTAATTCACGGTTTTTAGGATTTTTAAAATACTGTAATTTTACTGGCATATTCATAGGATAAAACTCGCTTATAAGTCGATGACAAGGTCAGTCTGCGCTGAGTTAATACAAATTTTGAGCAGGTTGCCGGGTTCGGTATTTTGCGCACCATTGACCAAATTCTTGGTCGAACCTTCTACTTTATTGCAGGCACATTTATTACAAATGCCCATACGGCAACCATGTGTCGGTTTAATATTTTGCTGTTCCAGGCTCACCAAAATGGACTGGCCTTTTGGAATGCTGACAATTTTTTTCGACTGGGTCAGGGTGACATTAATAAAGCCGGTATCCGATTGATCCGCCAAGCTCATGCTAAATGCTTCACCTTTAAACTGTTTTGCCTGAGCAAAAAGCTGTTCTGCTTTGGATACAAAACCTGAAGGACCACAGCAATATACGATGCTATTTTCCAGATTTTGCAGATCGGTCAGATAGGTTTCATCAAGACGTGCAGCAGCTGGCTGTTCTTGAGTGGCATACACATGAAATGAGAAATTTGCATGTTTTTGAGCAAGTTCTTCAAACCGTGCTTTAAATGCGGCATCCTGATCTTTTTTAACCCAGTACCAGAGAGTAACCGGTGCAGATAGTTCACCTTTTTTGCTCAAGCTTTCCAGCATACTGAGCATTGGGGTAATACCACTCCCTGCTGCAAGCAAGATCAATGGACTCGTCTGCACAGGCAAGGTCATATCACCATAAGGCTGACCAAATTCGATCACATCACCTACTTGTGCCTGTTCTGCCAACCAGGTACTGACTTTACCGGCATTGACTTTTTTCACGGTCAATAAAACATGTTGCGCATCTACACGGGTCAAACTATAGCTACGTTCATAACGGATGCCGTTTACCACCACATAGACCGGATGATGCTGCCCTGCTTCACCAAACTTAAATAAGCGATTCACTTGAATTTTCAGACTCAGCATATCCTGTGCTGCATTTTCTATATGCACGATCTTGCCTAATGGCTGATTCAACGACCATACAGGATTGAGTTTCTGAATCCAGAAATTAATTGCATGCTGATCAACTACACTATCAGACAGTGCATTCAATGGCATTTTAAGTTTTTGCAGTACATGCATCGTTTGTGACATCACCTTGGGTTTTTAATTATTATACACATGTATATATATTTGTATATACAACCGTATTGTTTCTAATCATTTCACAAGCTTGACTGGCTCGGTTATAATAAAATGATTCATGCATGAACCTATCGATGAACGAGCCTTCAATGAAAATAAGCAGTGACGCATCTTTATTACAATCGAAAAGCATTGATGAGCCGATTATCGTACGGAGTGTCGGTCGCAAGGCCACCATTACCAAGGAAGAACTGTTTCAGGCTGCGTTGAATCTGATTGGGCCACAAAAAAGTATTTCCTCTTTAAGTCTACGTGAAGTCGCGCGTGAAGCTGGTATTGCACCGAACAGCTTCTATCGTCATTTTAAAGATATTGATGAACTGGCCATTGAGCTGATTGATCGTGCCGGAATTGTATTGCGTCAGATTTTGCATGAAGCACGTCTGCAAGCTTCTCGCCAGAACAGCATCATCCGCAGTTCTGTGGAAGTTTTTATTGCCCAGCTGGATGCCGATGAAGGCAATCTGAGCCTGTTATTACGTGAAGGCTATACTGGCTCCAAGTCTTATAAACAGGCGGTAGAACGCCAGTTAAATTATTTTCAGCAAGAACTTCAGGATGATTTGATTCGTCTAGAACGCCTAAACAACAAGAAGTTATTTCATCCGGATATTGCCGCCAAAGCCATTACCCAACTGGTCTTCAACATGGGCGCCAATGTGATTGATATGCCTGCCGAAGACCGTAAAGAAATTGCCGAACAGACCATGATCATGATTCGGATGATTCTGGAAGGTGCGCGTCATCTGGAAGATTCCCAGCTGCGCTAATTTTCCGATTTGCATGAAGTAATATAAAAAGAGACGTAATCAACGTCTCTTTTTTATGATGATTACAAAAGTACAAGTTGAGCTTTAACCGCCTTTGCACTGGCCTCCGGATACTCAAGCGGGAACATATGCCCGCCCTCAACCACAGAATAATTAATCTGATAAATCTTGTGCATCCCTTGTGGCAAACCCTGCTGATAAAACTGGCTTTGCTCTGCAGTCATCAGATGCATCGGCACTTCAGGCGGTCGGCGTGGTGTTCTCCACCACCAGGCTGGCACAGTCCGGAAGATTTCCGCTTCTATCTGTTTTGGAATAGTTAACGTCACCCCACCACGTTCAGGTTCTGGCTGAATGCCGCTCTCGATATAATCAGCAAAACACTGCTCATCGAAATTTTTAAATAAGCGGTTAAACCGGAGTGCTTCAATTGCGACCTGTTTCGATGGCCAGTAATCTTTGCGTTTTAGCGTAATTCCTGCGGGTGTATAACGATCGACACTTTTTAGATTCAGCTTTTTGATCAGTTCAAACATGGCGCTGTTTTTTCCAATCACAAATGGTGGATCCATAATGATCAGCTTGGAAAACAGTTCGGGACGTCGATACGCCGCCATAAGGGTCACCAGACCACCAAAGGAATGTCCTAAGCCAATCACTTGCTGCTGAGGAAACTGCTGCTCGATATCTGCAATGACTTCATCGACCAGATAACGCCAGTCTCGCGTAATTGGATATTGTGGGTTCATGCCGATAAAGGGAATCGCTTTGACCTCATAGTCTTGCTGAAAACAGTCCAGAAACTTCCGATAAGTTGCCGAAGGGATACCATTGGCATGGGTAAAATGTAAGGCTTGCTTCATTATTTTTAAACGCAGTGCGTATTCATCCTGAAATCGTAGGCCAAGCTTAATGCGCTGCGTATTAATTTGGCAGTACAAAAATGCTCAACGCATGACCTCAAAGTCACTTCTCGCTATCTCTAGAAAAATAACAGACTTATTTCTGCGATACAGTCAAATGCTGCATGGGTAGAAAAATCGCCCCGCAACTGGTTTTATCCCCCGCGATGACTACCGCTCTTCCTTTGACTGTAATTGATAAGTCGCTAGCAATTGCCCCGACCATGGTCTGGCATTTGGGACAATAATGCTTCATGCCATTTAAATGTACGGCGATACTATTGATCAAAAAAGAGGGTTCACATTCAGTCACCATGCCGCCATGACTGGTCTTTGTGCCAAGGGTAATCAATGCTTTTGACATACTTTGTCATTCTTATTATTCAGTAGGCTAATTTTAAACAGGAGGAAAATGACAGACCAGCATTCTCCGACAAAAAATAATAAACCCGGATTTTGCCCATAAAAAAAGCAGCCCGAAAGCTGCATTTTTTTATTGCGTAAAGCTTAAGGCTTGACCACGACCATCACCTGAATCGCTTCCGGTGTTACCGATAAACCATCCAGCAGGCTTAGACCCTCTTTCTGCAACTTCTGTAAACGTGCAATTTCATCTTCACGGATACTTGGGTTGAACTGTTTCAAATAGGTCAGGCGATCAATTTCATATTGCCATTTATTGCCATACACTTCTTTGGCTTGCTGCTTGAAGCCCGGCAATGCACTGCGTGCCAGTTCAAGCGCTTGCTGATAACGTGCTTCAATCACATCACGACGTGCTTTCACCACCTGACGGCAGCTATTACCATCTAAATGATGCAAGTAAGGTTTCAGGATTTCTGGTGCAATCTTTTGTGATAGATCCTGACCTTTTTCACTGAGCAAGACACGAATCAACTGTTGCGGCAAGCTAGACGGCAAGTTCAATGCTTTCGGAGCCACCACATCGACCTTGAACCATACTTCTAACAATACCGAACCTTGTGGCAATGCTGCAGATTTTAATACCGCAACGTTGGTGCTACCAAAGCCTTGGGTATTGATCATTTCCATCACACTTTCAGTGAATGGATGTTCAAGTGTCAGGTATTGGGCATCTTCACGGATTTGCGCCTGATCACGATAGAAAGTCGCTGTAATCCCCTCTTCATCTAGCGTCAAACCTTGAACCTGCATTTGATCGGTTGGCTTGATGATCACTGTACCGTTACTTTGCTCATCAAAGTCGATATTCGTAGACGCCATAAAGCGCTTCATGAAAATCGGCAAAGTGGTATTGTCATCATAGTCTTCAAGCGCGTTAACAATTTCCTGTGCCACCACCGGACGGCAAGAATTGTATTCAAGCAAACGGTCACGACCTTCCTGCAATTCAGCTTCCAGCGCTTCACGTTGCACGCTGACTTCTTCTAGCAGGTCTTCAAACTCTTGACCTTTGTCCGCCAATAGACAGTCTTTTAAGCGAACAATAAAATTTTCTTGCAAGGTCTGTGCAGTTGGAGAAATATTGCTGAAAATATTCAAAGCTTCGTTATACCAGCGGAACATACGTTCTTGTGCAGTTCCCACCAGATAAGGCACGTGAATCTGAATGCGGTTTTCCTGACCGATACGATCCAGACGACCAATACGCTGTTCCAGCACATCCGGGTTCGCAGGTAAATCGAACAGAATCAGATCAGAGGCAAACTGGAAGTTACGTCCTTCTGAACCGATTTCCGAACAAAGCAGAATCTGCGCGCCATACGAATCTTCAGCAAAATAAGCTGCGGCCTGGTCACGTTCTAATAAGCTCATGCCTTCATGGAACATTGCCGTACGAATACCGGCATGTAAGCGAAGTACATTTTCCAATGCTTCAACCACTGGACCGCTACGTGCAATCAGTAAGACTTTCTTGTGTTTTAAATCAGTACGCAAACGCTCCATCAGCCACATCACACGTGGATCAGCTTCCATCCACGAGCCATCTAACTGGGCTTCTTCAGGCCACATTTGCTCACGTAATTTACCGTCTTTAGACCAATGTTCTGGTGCCGGTAATGGCGCTGGCTGACAGTCACGGCCCGGGAAACCTTGAATCGCTTCACGCGTATTACGGAACAGGATACGGCCTGTACCATGACGGTCTAAAAGCTCATGAATGGCACGGAAACGCTGCTCAGGATGGTCTTCAATCGGATGACCTAACAAGGCTTCAATCGCAGTTAAATGCTCGGCTTCTAGCGGCATGTCTGACATCAGCACTTCTGCAATTTTAGCTGTATGCTGATACTGTGCTTCTTCGTCGAGGAAACGATCCAGCGAGTTAAAACGCTGTGGATCAAGCAAACGTAGGCGTGCAAAGTGACTTTCCACACCGAGCTGTTCAGGTGTTGCCGTCAATAACAACACGCCCGGCGTATGTTCAGCCAGCTCTTCGACCAGATCATAACGGTCATTACCACCATCTTCTTCACTCCACATCAAATGATGCGCTTCATCGACCACCAGCAAATCGAAACCTGCTTCAAGTGCCTGTTCACGCAGATCTTCATGGTCGACCATCAAATCGACAGAGGCAATAATTTTTTGTTCGGTCAGGAATGGGTTCTGTTCAGGATCATGTTCTTTGATCGATGCCGTACGAGTCAAATCAAACAGCGAGAACTCAAGATTGAAACGACGGCGCATCTCGATCATCCACTGATATTGCAGTGAATCCGGCACTAAAATCAGGATACGTTCAGAACGGCCAGTTTTCAGCTGTTGATGGATGATCAGACCCGCTTCAATAGTTTTACCCAGACCCACTTCATCGGCCAGTAATACACGCGGTGCAAAACGCTGACCGACTTCATGGGCAATATACAATTGATGCGAAATCAGGCCGACACGTGAACCTACCAGACCACGCAGTGGACTGCTTTGCATATTGGCCTGCATTAGCAGCGCTTCAATACGCAGGTCATACCATTCTTTATAATCGACCTGACTGGCCAATAAACGGTCTAGAGGCTTAGACAGCTGGATGGTGGCACCAATACGGGTTTCATTCAGCGATTTACGTTCTTCAGTTCCATCTTCCAAGGTACGAACGACATGATAACGTACCACGCCATTGCGGTCTTCAACGGATTCTACAATCCACTTGGTCCCTTCCTGATCCTGTAATTCATCTTTCACATTAAATACGATACGAGATAAGGGTGCATTGCTACGTGCATAGACGCGGGTTTCATCGCTTTTCGGGAATAAAATGCTGACCGACCGCTCATCAACATCAATAAGAACGCCTAAACCGAGTTCTGTTTCAGTATCTGATAACCAACGTTGACCAATAGCAAATTGCTGCAATTTTTCCACCTTTATCTTAAGTACAAGATTATGAATATTAGGCTCAATCACGAAACGTCATTGGAGCAAAATTCCACACCTTCAAGCAATGTATTTTGACATAAAGCCCACTAAAAAGTGAGCATAATTCACGCCGATTAAAGAAGTATTTCCTAGAACGGCGCCGGACAATAAAATTCGACTAACTGCTCTGTTTGAGGATGATAAAAACTCAAACGTTCCGCGTGTAAACATAAACGCGAGCTGAGCTGTTGCTGTTCGGATGTCGCATATAAGGTATCGCCAATAATCGGATGTCCGAGATATTGCATATGCACCCGTAGCTGATGTGAACGGCCGGTAATTGGGATCAGTTTCACCCGGGTCACAGGCTGTCCCTGAATATTAAAATGTTCAATCGCCTGCCAATGCGTGATGGCCGGCTTATGATGTGCGGGATCTGCGATATGTAAGGGCGGACGGCTTGGATCATATACCACCGGCACTTCAATAGTGCCTTCACCTTCGAGTGTACCTGCAACCACAGCCTGATAGGTTTTATCAGTCTGGCGTTCCTGAAACTGGCGGGAAATGGTTTTTTGTCCCCATTTGCTCAGACCAAAGGCCAAAATACCGGATGTATCGCGATCCAGTCGATGAATCAGTAAAGTTTTGGGTTCTAGTTTGACCAGACGGTTGATCAGGCAATCTTGTAAGTCTTCTGTTTTACCGGGAACTGTGAGTAAACCTGCAGGTTTGTGGATGACCATGAAATCGTCATCACGATGTATCAGATGTTCGGTTAGAAAATTACTCAAAGTTCAATCCCAGGCTGATCGCGAAAAACAAGGCGGCAATGATAGAAAGCTTAGCCAAGAATTACAATGCGCATTTATGTAAATGACGATGAAATTTCCGATTTAGCGCATAAAAATGCTCAATCGCCGCACATCAACCTGAGGATTTTAAAATGAAGCCTGCCAATTCATGCAAAGACGGATGTTTTAGCACATCTTCATAACGGATATTGGCACCATGCGCACGCCATATACCGACCAGACTCACCATCGCTACCGAATCCAGACCATAATTTTTTAAATCGACATAGGGATCAATTTCTAAGGCATCTATATCCAGCTGTTCCGCGACAGCCAACATAATGCCTTTGGTTGACAATACATATTCTGACGGCGCACTTAAATCCCATAAGCGAGTCAGGCTATAGGTATTTAAGTGATGTATCCCCTGTGCTGAAATATTTTCGATCCATTGAATATGCTGATCTTGATTCGCCAATAAAATCACATCATCGACCACACCGATTTGATCCGTCACACTCATCAGATGCGGCAAAATCTGTTTCAGCATCGGTGTAACCTGCCCGGCAAAAATCAGTTGCGGATGCATTGAGGCATATTCTCCCAATTGCTGCATGCCTTGCATCAGGTCATCACCATATAAGTCAACAATCGGAATATCGAGTGCTTTGGCTTTATTGCTGATCTGGATCAGATGACTCATTAGGTCGCTTTCTTGTATGCCTACCATCATCCTTAAATTTTGTAATCCCACTAAAACCAAAACAGATTCATTTGATGCAAGCTGCCATTTGGCTTGGGATGGAGCAAGTTGGATTTTTTTGGGCATAGAGTACAGCATGGGAGGCTCTTATAAATACAAAATAGCATGATGATTCATGCTATTTTAGTTTAGCATTATTTGAAAAACACTTTGATTTCACAGATGATTATTGTTCTAATTTCGTATCATCGCCATTATGTTAAATGGCTTTAATTTTGCTTAGCCCTATATTCATTAAATGCTAGAAGCATTCCCTCTTTTTGTTCTGCGGAGGCATCTGGAAATGAATAAAATCTTTCATAATCTTTTCTAAATTGGCTGCTTTCAATTCTTTTAGCTAAGTCATCAATAAAACCTTTTCCTTGAGTCTGATATTGCTGAATCGTTTGTTTATCTAGGCAGATAGTTTTCGCCCAAGAAACTGCACTCATATTTATACAAACATTGAGGTATATATTTTCGCTATCCTCATATAGTTCCCAAAAATAAGGCTCTATTTCTATAAGTTGCATTTCACTAGTATTTCCAAACTTTTAATTATTTCTAAAATTAACATAATACACGTTATACGAAATTCTTTTGATTTCCTTTTTAAATTATAACTTTATTGTATATAGACAAGCCCACTCATTAGCGATTGGGCTTTTTAGTTGATATTTCACGTTCCACGCTTCATTTTGGTACAACTTTGAATGATTTTATTAAATTAAGCTGATCAATTTCTATTTTGGATTAGCTTTGCTTAGCCAAAAATTTCTCAATGGCTACCTGTGCAATCTCCGCATCTTCAAACGACTTCACACCCGACACACCCATCGCACCGACGAGCTGGCCTTGATACAGAATCGGTTCACCACCTTCCAACATTCCTGAGAAAGTTTCCATGGTCAGAAAACCCATCTGTCCGCCTTTGATAATATCCTCAAACAGTTTGGAGGGATGGCGACTCATAGCTGAACATTTAGCCTTTTCGACGGCCAGATTTGCAGTCATCGGTGCTGCACCATCCATACGCTTCATCGCAAGCAAATTACCCGTTTCATCTACGACTGCAATACTGACATTAAAACTGTTCTGAATGGCATATTGATGGGCTTGATCTAATAAAAATTCCGCATCGCTTAAAGTCAAATAATGTTTGGTTTGCATGAAAATGATCTCTAATTTTAAATGTAATTCCCCCTAAGCCTGAGCCATATATAGCGCAAGAATACTGGAGGAAGTCTTTAAATTTTCATTTCTATTCGATAGATGAAAGCCCTCTCCTTTAAGGAGAGGGTTTGGGAGAGGTATTACGCTTTCATCTCAGCAAAAGTTTCTTTAGCCGCTTGAATCGTGTAAGCAATATCTTCATCACTATGCGCAGCAGAAATAAATCCTGCTTCAAAAGCAGATGGTGCAAGGTTTACGCCACGATTTAACATGCCATGGAAGAATTTACGGAACGCATCGACATCGCATTTCAGCATAGAGTCGAAGCTAGTAATATCTTCCTGATCGGTAAAGTAAAGACCAAACATACCGCCCACTTGTTGGGTCTTGAATGAAATGCCTGCTTCATCAGCAGCAGTTTGTAAACCGGCGAGCAATTTTTCGAGTTGTGCGGTTAATTTTTCATAAAAACCTTCGGTACGTAAATGCTTGAACATCTCGATACCGGCACGCATTGCCAGTGGATTACCCGACAATGTACCTGCTTGGTATACCTTACCCAATGGCGCGATGCATTCCATCACTTCACGTTTACCACCGAAAGCGCCCACTGGCAGACCTGCACCAATAATTTTACCCAATGTGGTTAAATCCGGAGTCACACCATAATGTGCTTGTGCGCCACCCAGCCCAACACGAAAACCTGTCATCACTTCATCAATAATAAACACTGAACCATGTTCATCACAGACATCACGAATCGCTTGCAGGAAACCGTCAATTGGTTTCACCAGGTTCATGTTGCCTGCGACTGGCTCAACAATCACGCCGGCAATTTCTGAACCAAATTTGGCAAAGCATTCTTTTAAAGTCGCGATGTCGTTATACGGAAGTGTCAGCGTATGTTTTGCAAAATCCGCTGGAACACCTGCAGACGTCGCTTCTCCTTCACCACTGGTCAACAAGCCAGAACCGGCTTTTACCAATAATGAATCTGAGTGACCGTGGTAACAACCTTCAAATTTTACAATCTTGTCACGGCCAGTATAACCACGTGCTAAACGAATCGCGGTCATGGTCGCTTCTGTACCTGAGTTGGTCATACGCACCAGTTCAATCGATGGCATGATCTCGCAAATAATATCGGCAAGCGTGGTTTCATGAACTGTGGGCGCACCAAAGCTCAAACCATCAACCGCAGCATCCTGAACAGCTTTAATAATAGCGGGATGTGCATGACCCAAAATCATCGGCCCCCATGAACCCACATAGTCCACATAACGCTTGCCATCGACATCATACAGATACGCACCTTGGGCTTTTTCGATAAAGATCGGCGTCCCACCGACACTATTAAATGCACGTACAGGTGAGTTGACGCCACCCGGGATATGTTTATTGGCTTGTTTGAACAATTGTTCTTGCTTTGGAGATAAGCTCATGAAGGCACTCGACTCAAAATTAAATCAATCAAAAAATTTTATGTTGTAGCTTGAAAAAGCGCAGACCATTCATCTAAACGTTCAGGAATGGCATTCATAGGAAGCCCCAATATATCACTAATCACCGCGCAATAATGCGCACCTGACTCAATAACATCCTTGGAATTTTCAACCGTTAAACCGCCAATCGCACAGAGAGGTACGTTTAATTTCTCTTTGGCCAGTTTTAAGGTTTCCAGACCAATATTACCGGCTTCTGGTTTACTATCAGTCGCATAAATTGCTCCAAATGCCACATAATTCGCACCATCAGCAATTGCCTGTTCAGCCAGCTCAAGTGAGTTATTACAGCTACGGCCAATCAACACGCCTTTAGGCAAACGCGCAACAGCGTCGACAATCGAACCATCATCCTGGCCTAAATGCACACCCACACCGTATTTAACCGCCATTTCCAGATCATCATTAATCACGAAAGGTACGCCATATTCAGCACACATAGCTTTCATATATTCGATTTCGTAAATTTGATCTTCTTTCGCCACTTTTTTACGGCGATATTGCAAGACCGCAACACCACCATTGGCCATAGCACCTTCCAACTTCGCCAATAAAAGTTCTAATGGATCATCATTGGTAATTAAATATAAACCGCGCATCTTGCTCGCCACTTGCTAGGATGGCTCTATTATAGGCATAACTGGGTTTGATTTCCGCAGTCCTGCTATTTTCAAGCCTGAACAGCAACAGATTTGCAGTTTTTTAGCGCGATTTATCAATTAAATCTTAAATATCCCCATTTTCAGGGATATACGGTCTTTCAAATCTGCGTTTTAATTGCCTTATAACAATAATTATAAAGTGTTAATGCTTACGCCCTCCGACAAACGCTTTTAGGATTTTGCAGATAACTTGGTGGAGAAGTTGCAAAATTCTAAGAGCGATTTTTTTGTCTTTTTTTCGCCTGGCTCAAGCGTACTCAAATTAATTAATATTAAAAATACCCATTTTCAGGGATAGCCCAATCGGCACGAAGCGTCTTAAATAGCCTTAGACACAGAAAATAAACAGAAAAATAAATACCTGTGTCGGTAATACCCGATCCTTTCTGGTTTTGAGTCATTCTTTTGTGGGGAGACGTTTCAAAGCCAGAAAGGATCTTTTACTTTCAGCACAAATCCACATGAATTCTTCCATGAATATTTACACAATAGCATCAGCAAAATTTTAGACATTTATTGATAGCAAACAGGCATAAAAAAAGCCCGGAGAAGGTCGCTCCAGGCTTGGAAAACTGTTGTATTGATTAAAATAGAATGGTTGATCAAAAAACCTAATCTGCAATAACATAATTATTAGAATAATAATTCTAGACTTGCAAGGCTTTTATCGAAATTTCATGCTTTAAGTGGGCACATTCCGATAAAAGTCATTCTGGCTCAACTGGAAATTTTATCGTATTTACGGTCGATCAGACTGATATTACCGCGCAGCACATCGGCAAACATGCGCCAGTCCGAGATAAAGCTATATACAGGCTGTTTGAAGCTGGCCGGTTTATTGCGCTCAAAGATAAAATGACCGACCCAGGCACAGGCATAACCAGATAGCAAACCATAGGCAAAATATCGCGGCTTGCCTTGACGAATGGCTTTGGCAAAACAGTATAAACCGATGCTACTGCCGGCCACGTGCAGACGGCGGCTGATAATATGCCGATGCTCAGTCAAATAGAAGCGATAAAATTCATGATAGTTCTTAATCGGCATCTGGGGCTGAACCATCACCTCATTCTTACTTTCTGGTTGTACTTGTACATTCATCTGTCATCATCCTGACGTTTTTGTTTTACATTAGCGTATATTTTAGCCAAATAACAGCCTTTTGATGCGCGCTTCAATGCATCTTGCACATCCTCGTGAAGGCCTGAATCCGATCGTTTTAGCCTAAAATGAACCGATGAAATCTAAGTTTCAAACTTCTGTTTAAGCTTTTTATGTTCCGTCAAGTCTTACATGCATTTTGATTTTGGTTACAATCTGCTGCGCACAAATCTAAAAATATAATTGCGGCTGCTGTCCGCCTTATTTCATAACCTTATTCAAGTGAAGATTCAGCGCTTAATTGCACTGAACAGATAGGATGATCATCATGGTTGAAGTTGAACTCAAGTTCCAGATTCCTGCGGCACGACGCACTGCACTGCTCAAGGCACTTGATCCGAAAAAGTCTCAACAGATCCAGCTTCAAGCCAAATATTATGATACTACCGACCGTCAACTGGCCCGGCATGGGGTGGCACTGCGTCAGCGTCTGGAAGGTACACGTTGGGTGCAAACACTAAAAGCGGCCGGGAAAAGCCACATCGAACGCTTTGAACATAATCATGATCTAGGGGAATTAACCGCATCTCCTGAACTGGATTTAGATATTTATAAAAAATTTCCAGAAGCCGGGGCAATTCTCAACAATGCGCTCAGCAATCAGTTCAACCAGCTACAACTCCAGTTTGAAACCGACATTTCCCGCACGTTAAGGGTAATTGACTATGAAGACACCCAGATCGAAGTCAGCCTGGATATTGGACAGATCCGCACACAGGATGCCGAGCAAGAAGTACATGAAGTCGAGTTCGAACTAAAAAATGGTTCAATTCAACATCTGCTGGCGTTTAGTTTTGAATGGGTCAAGAAATACCAGCTCTGGCTCGATGTACGTAGCAAGGCTGAAATAGGCAATTTATTGGCCACTTCACAGCGCGTCAGTCCTGCGACCCTTAGCAAAGAATTTCAGATCAGCAAAAAAGACAGCGCCAGTAAAACCATGTACAGTCTGATTGCACAGCAGATGCAGCATTTATTGCCGAATATCGCGGCGATTGCAGCTCAGGTTGCAGAGCAGGAACATATTGATCAGGCACGACTGGCACTGGATCACTTATATCTGACCTTGCTGCTCTTCAAAGACTGGCATCCACAGCTTTCGGACAAATGGGCACATCAACTGGCGGCCTTTAAGCAGCAATTTGAACATTTGCAACATTTACAGCATATGCAAAACAGCTTGGCCGGCTTCCTGCAAAATCCCACCACGGCAGAAAACCTGAGCAAAGATATTCTGTATGCGCAGGAGAAACTCGGTAATCTGGTCAAATCTACCCAGAATGTGCATCATTATCTGGAATTACTGATGTTCAGTTTAAATGAAAATGAGCATGCCTCGCTGGACTTGAAAACTGCTGCTCAAACTACCTTGCAACAGCAATATAAAGCTTTGCAGGAACAAATGAACCAGACCGATATCACTGATTTTGAAAGTCTGGATCAATTGTCGGGCCGGATTCAGGAGCTCAAATTCAGCTTTCCGATTTTAACCACGATCTATGATGTCAAAAATTTGCAGAAATACAGCAAAGCGCTGAACGATGCTCAACTGGCAGCCAGTGAATATCAAACTTTGGCCTCTTCTGCAGTTTATATTCAGCAGACCGAGCTGGAAGCAAGTGACTGGTTTGTGCTGGGCTGGCTGACCGCCAAGCAGGAAGTCTATGCGCAGAAACTGCTTGAAGCGACCGAACAGTTCTTGGTCAGTCGTAAATTCCTGAAATAAACATATTGAAATAAATATCACAAGAAAAACTCAAAGCACGCCTTCTCTGGCGTGCTTTTTTGTTGCAGAAGCACATCACACCCCTGCCGATCTTTGGGCTATATTAATCTATAAAACCAACATCGCGGAGGAATGACCCGATGGCAGAAATAGAACTCAAATTCCAGATTCCGCCACAGTCTCGTGTGCAATTTGAACAGGACATCCAGAAACTTCAGCCGACTCGGCATCGCCTGTGCGCACGCTATTTTGATACTGAAGCACAGCAATTACAACAACATCAGATTGCCCTGCGGCAACGTCTGGAAGACCAGCAATGGATTCAAACCCTGAAAGCAGCGACTGAACAACAATTTGAACGTTTTGAACTTGAGCATGAATTAAAAAGTCCTCCGGAACATTGTGATTTTCAGTTATATCGCAAGCATAAACCGGCCAAAAAAATCCTGAAACAGGCGCTCGGTGATCTGGAGACACCGCTTATTCTGCAATTTGAAACAGATGTCGTACGGTATGTACTCACAGAAAGTCATCTGGACAGTAAGATTGAAATTGCCTTTGATGTCGGAGAAATTCGACACAATGATCAAGCCATCGATATTTATGAAGTCGAATTTGAGCTTAAATCCGGCCAGCTGAGTGAATTGATTGATTTCATTCAGCCCTGGGTTCAGCGTTATGCTTTGTGGCTGGATACACGGAGCAAATCGAAACGCGGTTTTGCCTTATTACATGGTGAAGAGAGTCTACCGGTTCAGCATCAGCTTCCCTTAGTGCTTGAGCAGAAAGATCAGATCAGTACGATTTTGCAAAAGATTGTCGTCAATTGTTTGGCTCATCTTTTCCCAAATGCGACGGCGATTGCTGCCGAAAATTATAATAGTGATCATGTGCATCAGGCACGTGTTGCGATTCGACGTTTGCGCAGTGCTTTTAAAATTTTCCAGTCCGTGACTGAACATGTACAGCCAGAATGGCCGGAACAGCTACGGGATATTTTTCAGCAATTGGGTTCTACCCGAGATCGCGATGCCTTGGCAGAAAGCCTGATTCCACAACTGGAAAAAGCAGTTTCACCCTTACTGAAATTACCACCACACCGACAAAAACAACCAGATATCAGTGCGCTGTTCAGAAGTCCTGCCACAGTAGAATTAATGCTACAACTATTCAGCTTTAGCCAAGAAAATACAGAGGGTAAAGCCAAGTCTTCGCATAAAATTTTGTGTAAAGGCCTGAGCAAGCTGCATCAGCAAATCTGTCAGGATGCCGAGAACTATCAAGAACTGGATATTGAATCCCGGCATCGCACACGCAAACGGGTCAAACGCTTACGCTATAACGTAGAATTCTTGCAAAGCTTATTTCCTGAAAAAGAGGTTAAAGCCTATCTAAAAGCCTTAAAACCCTTGCAGGAAAGTCTCGGGCATTATAATGACCTATTTGTAGCAGACGAATTATTTAGACCTTATGTCAAACAACAGGCCAAGGCCTGGTTTGTGCTAGGCTGGATAAGTGCGGAACAGCAGCGTTTGTCGAACGAAGCAGCAGAGCGTTTACAACAGTTTGCAGAAAATACCAAGCCCTTCTGGTAAGACCGGGCTTGGTCAAACTGTGCTAGCGATATTTGCCGAATACTTTCCAGGTATTATTGTCTGCCAGAGGATCGTTATAACTGTCGCTGCGTTGCTTGCGTGGCTTATCGCGTGCATCGACCAGTTCAAAATGTGGCTCAACACTCAGCACAATCCCATTCACATAAAAACGGGTGCGCGTATATTCGCTCTGGCCATGCTGAAACACATAAGTGCGTAAATCCACAAATTCACGGTGTGCCACCAAAGCTGCAGTATCGTCACTATCAAGCCACTGCCGCATGGCTGCAATCTGCTCGGGTTCGAACTGGCCGCATTTTTCGATCAGGCTGGCGACCCCACGAAAAGTTTTGGATTCCTTGGCGCGGGTTTTATTAATGCGAATCCGGTCAACATGAAAATAAAACAGCGGCAAGTTTAAATGACTCGGCAGATGGATCGCATCCAAGATTTCATCTTCCATAAAAGGCTGAAACAGATCCTGTGCCCTTTCAATCAGCCCGAGCCACTGGCTATAGTATTCATCTACCTGTGACTGGCTGCCATAATAAATCGGCAAGCCTTCAACATTGGCTAGATTTGCCGGTGGCCAAATATTCTGGCGCAATAAGGCAATATCACTTTTTAGGCTTTGTACTGCAATCGCATCCTGCATGGCATTCACTTTTATATGCTTAGGCTATTTTTTAGATTAAGGCAAAGGTTTAGTTTCTGCAAGGCTTTGCCTATAATTAACGATTGAGATTTTAGTGTTAGGAACAAATTCATGGTTCAAAAGATTGAAGCAACCGATGTAACCGAAGAAGAAGCGTTAAATGCGGCATTCTTTGAACGTGCTGATGAATTTATTCAACAAGCCAACGAGTTTTGTCGCGTAGAAAAAGGCTCACAGGAAAAACCGAGCGATAAGCGCGGTCAAGTCAGTGCGGCGATGTTATTTGGTACTGCCCGTTTCAATACCTGGGTGGCAGCAAATAATTTTAAAGATGGCAACGAGATGCGTGATGCCAAAGATCAGGTCATGTCTTATATCTTGCAGCAATTTCAAATGATGCTGGAAGATAACTATGATGAATATTGTGAACAGTTCGAAAACTATTTACGTTTCCGTCACAATGAAGAGTTTCATGCCAACAAGCATAATCATGATCACAAGCACGATCATTGATTAAATACGAAAAGCCCCGCGGGGCTTTTTTTATTTGTTGTCATTTATCATATTGACTTTGAAATGATTTTTACCCTATATAAATTGAATAATAAATAAACTAAAACAAGGCATCTTATGCAGCAACTTCCCTTTCCGATCATTGACCCGCATATTCACCAATGGGATCCGTATAACACGCCACATGCGGCAGCGCTCGCGGTCAAGCTGTTCGGCAAGCACCCCAGATTGCTGGACAAAATGGTGCGGCTGCTAAAACCTAAAGATGTAATTGAGACCATTGGACTGACTCAGCATCTGACCGCCCCTTATCTGCCTGCGAATTACAAGAAAGATTTTGGGCATTACGAAATCGAACAAATTGTACATGTCGAAGCCAGCTGGCATGATCAGAAAGGTACAGGCGTGATGGATGAAACCCATTTTATCGCCGGACTTCCTTTTGATCAGCATAATATCCGGCTAGGTGGGATTGTCGCCACGGCGGACCCACGACAGAAGAACTTCAAGCAACTGATTCAACTACATCGAGAAGCTTCTCCCAAGTTTCGCGGCATCCGTAAAATGGCTGCGGTACATCCGGATAAAGGGATTCATGCCTGGACCAATGAACCGCATCTCTATCGCAACAAAAATTTTCTGAAAGGCTTTGAGGAACTGGCCAAGCAAGATTTAAGCTTTGATGCCTGGGTATATTCTCCCCAGATTGCGGATGTTACTGCGCTGGCCAAAGACTTTCCAAACACCCCTATTGTGCTGGATCATCTGGGTACGCCCGCAGGTTTATTTGGCAAGGTGGGCAAAGCTACAGGCAAGACCGAACAAGATCGCGCCCAGATATTTGCAGACTGGAAAGATCAGTTGACAGAACTGTCTGAATGTCAGAATGTATCGACCAAAATGTCTGGTCTGTTTATGCCCGTTTTAGGTCATGATTTTCATCAGCAGAAACGGCTGGCAAGTAAACAGGAATTAGTGGAACGTGCAACTCCCTTGATCCAGCATGCTTTAGACTGCTTTGGTTCTAAACGCGTGATGTTTGCATCCAACTTTCCAATGGACAGTGTCAGCAGCTCACTCACCAACATTATTGATGCCTTTAGCGATATTGTACAGGACTACAATGAAAATGCGTTAAAGCCGATCTTTTATGAAAATGCTAAAGCGTTTTATAAATTAGAAGAATAAGAGTCTGGATCCTTAAAAAAGGAGGAAAATACATATGCTCTGGGAAGAAATGATCGCTAGTCCCTTGTCAGAAAAGCTTTTATATACTTGCTTGGTGATCTGTTTTAGTGGAATCGCATCCTACTATTACCAACATATGATCCACTTACCCTTTAATAAAGATATCGCTTTAGGATCAATCTTGGTATCAGGTGGTATTTTCCTTTTTCTCTTTGCCACTTTCTGGTGGAGCTTGCCCTGCGCTGTATTATCTGGTGTTTTAGGTGGAATCCTGTTCACCAGAAAAGTTACTTAAATTGGGCTTTTAATAATATGGTAAATAAAAAAACCCCCTCATTTGAGGGGATTTTTTTTATCAACACTATGATGTTTTAACTTGCTTACCATACTGATCAGCCATCACTTCAACCAGCTGGTCCGGCTTGATGTATTTTTTGATCATGGCATCAATATCAGCTTTATTCAGTTTAGCAATCGCCTGATCACGTTTTTCCCGGTAAACCAGATTACGGTCTTTTTCCAGCTGTGGAATCAACATAGTGTGAATACGGCGATCATCTTCGAGTGCAGTTAAACGCTGTTTCAAGATACTGGCTTTTGCCGCTTCGACTTCCTGTTCAGTCACGCCACGTGTCAGCAGTTCATTGAGTACCTTATGCACTGCCTGAGAAACCTGTGCAGATTTTCCAGCCGTATAATTGGCACTAATCATCATGGCGCCCACATCTGCCCATTCATCGAGTTGCACATCTGCACTAAAACCATAGACTAGTGCATTTTTCTCGCGTAGCTCTTGTGCCAGTCGTGACGATAACTGTGAATCACCCAGAATATATCGAAATACCTGTAATGCAGGTGCATCGGCATGATCTGCGCCGACCGGCATGCTCATGAATGCCTCATAACTCCCGAATTCACGCTGCTCAGACAACGCATGAATTTTCTGGGCTGGATAGCTTCGATATTCCGATTTCAGACGCTCATAAGGCTGTGTAGCTTTCCAGTCTGAGAAACTGTTTTTCAGCGTTTTTTGCATCGATTTCGGATTAAATTCGCCCGTAACCGCTATTTGCGCATGCTGGGTTTTTAAAAACTGCTGATACAGTGCCATAACCTGTTCGCGAGTCGCTTTCTGATACTGTTTTTTGGCCAATTCCGGCTCGAAATGAAAACGCAGATCGCCAGGCTGATAGATCTCGAGAGTTCGCGCCATCGTCAAGCTCGACACGGTATCTGGTTCAGTATAAGGACGATCCAGACTGGATAAAGTCTGCCCCTTGATTAAATCAAACTGACTTTGCTCAAATGCCGGCGTTTTCAGCACATCAACCACATACTGGAAAAACTCCTCAAACTTTTCTTTTTTGGCGCTGATCTGCAAGGTCAGGCCATTGCCGGATGCACCGGCAGTTGCCGAACCACCTACTTCAATAATTTTATCGGCAATCTGCTGCAAGCTTTGAGTTTTCGATGAGCGCAACATTAAATAAGCGGTCAGATCCAGAATCTCGCCTTTATTCATCAGGCTTTGTGCAGTACCAAAATCCAGTGAAATTGTGGCATAAACCTTGTCATCGCGGGTAGTCGTCGGAAACAACGCGTATTTAATGCCATTTTTCAACTTGCCACGCTGAATCTGTTTGTCTTTACTGTACAAATACTGTTTGGATTCCTGGACATATTGCTTCACTTCAGCCTGATAAACACTGACATCTTTCAGTGGCTCTTCTGCTTCAGTCTGTTGATCCAAAGTTTTTGCCGGTGCTTCTGTTTGTGCCAGTTCCTGCGCTTTTTTCTGATCTTCCGGGGTAGGTAAAATATTGCCAGAAATACGGTATTCAGGTTTTAAAAAATTCTTATAGACCTGATTGACCTGATTCACATTCAGGTTTTGAATCGCGCTCAGATCTTTAAAATACTGGCTCCAGTCACCCGAATACGCCACTGCATAATCACTTAAACGTGAACCTAAAGCAGTCGCACTATTTTTAATATTGTCGGCCTGATTTCGGGTCAGATTTTTAGCCCGGTTTAATTCTGCTTCGGTAAATGGCTGGCTCTTTTCTACGCCTTGGATCAGCCCCTTTTCAATATCCTGTGCCTGATGATTCGGAGCATAGATTGCTCCCATAAACACCAGATTAAAGTCTTTATCCAGCCAGGTACTGGATTGCACCGCTGTTGACTTCCCAGTTTCCACCATATTCTGATAGAGATGTCCACTTGGCTGCAAAGTATAGAGCGTTGGCGAAACAGCCAAAGCCGTTTTAATGCTTTCTTCGGATTGATTCAAATAAAGATTAAACTTGGCCAGATCACTGCCTTTCTTTACTGTAAATTCACGCTGTTTGATTTGCTCTGGTTTAAGCGCTGGGACTTTCACTTGCGCTGGTACATTTCGGGATTGAATCGGACTGAAATGCGTATCCAGCTGTTTTAAGACTTCGGCCTTATCAAATTTGCCCGAAATGACCACAAAGGCATTATTCGGTGCATACCATTGACGGTAAAAATGGTTTAGTTCCTGCATATTGATTGATTGCAGCTCATTTAGGTCACCAATCGGCAAACGGCCTAAATACTGATTGCCATAAGCAGATTTAAACACCTGATCGATCAATACTGAAAATGGCTGATCCAGACGAATTTCACGCTCGCGTTTTACAATATCAATTTCAGTCGGTACATATTTTTCCTGAAGCACCAGCTTGTCCATGCGTTCGGCTTCGAGAAAAATGACTTCACTCAGCGCAGTTTTTTCAGGACGGATCACATTGGTATATTTGGTCGAGTAATAGTCGGTACTGGCATTAGTCATCAAGGTATATTGATCCAGTCGACGCTGGAATTCATCCCCTTTGACATTTTCTGTGCCTTTAAAGGCCAAATGTTCCAGCAGATGGGCCAGTCCGCCCTTGCCCTGAGGATCATTCAGGGAACCGGTCAGATAGACCGTATTCATAAAAACTTTATTTTCTTTATCAATTGGTGCCAAGATAATGCGCAGTCCATTATCCAGTCGGTATTCTTCAATATTCTGTTCCGTTTTCACCAAAACAGGCTGTGCAAAACTTAGTACACTACAGCCAGACAATACAATCGCCAGACTTAAATTTTTATAACGTAGCAACATTCTTCATCCAAATTATAAATATAAATTTTTATTCGCGCCCATCTTAGAGAATGATTCTTTTTCTGAATAATCTATTCCAAGCCGAACCATCAAAATAACATGCCGCCTCGCCTGACGACATGTATATCTATGTAATTATAAAAATTATAGATAAATTTCAGCCTGCATATATAACTTTCCATAACCGGAAATTTCAATTCGATCCTGATCTTGCAAAGCACAATACAGCACCCCACCACGTGCTGATGCCTGATAAGCGACCAGTTCATTTTTACCGAGTTTCTCGGCCCACAGCGGCGCAATTCCGGTGTGAATCGAACCGGTTACCGGATCTTCATTGATGCCATTACTCGGTGCAAAATAACGTGAAATACAGTCATATTGCATGTCTTGTGTGGTGATTACGACATCTAGAAAGGTATTCTGAGCAGTAATGGCTGTACGCTTGCCATTCAACTGTTTCAACAGTTCAAAATCAGGCATTTCATCCAGCACATCCTGTACCGATTCATATTCAATAATATAGCCCTGCGCGTTCAGATAAACCTGTTTAAATGGTTTATTTAAGGCCTGTCTTAAGGCCTCAGGATATTCAGCAACAGGCTCTGCACGACGGATTGGAAAGTTCATTCTGATCTTGCCATCCGCATCCTGCCGGACCACAAAGATGCCAAAATCTTTCACATGAAAATGAATCGTTTTCCCTGTACCAAACTGATTGAATAATACAAAACTGCTGGCCAATGTCGCATGGCCACAAAAATCCACTTCCTTGGTTGGCGTAAACCAGCGGATCGCATAATTGTCACTCTCCATAACTTTAACAAAAGCCGTTTCCGACAGATTATTTTCCAAGGCGATATTTTGCATCAGACCATCTTCAAGCCAGTCCTCCAGCACAATTACGGCGGCTGGATTGCCTTTAAACAATTCTGTAGTAAACGCATCCACTTGGTACATTTTCATTTTTTGAATTCCTGAATTCCCGATCTCTAGTTTAAAAGCTTTTTTGCAAGAATAAACTTGAATATGTTAATGATCTCATTAATCTGGCCTATTAAATAAATAGAGCAAATGGTGTTGCATGACAAACTCCCATCTTCAAAGCGTTCCCTTAGAAAAAGCTTATCGTCTGATTACCCATGGACCTACTGTGCTGGTATCTGCTCAAGACCAGCAGGATACAGATGTCATGGCAGCGGCCTGGGCATGCGCACTGGAATTCAGTCCTGCCAAAGTGACCGTGGTTCTGGACAAAAGTACCAAAACCCGAAATATTATTGAAAAATCAGGTTATTTCGCGCTGCAAATTCCGACACTGAAACAGCTGAATATGGTCTATCATCTGGGCACACAGAGCCTGTATGATGTGCCGGACAAACTGGCACAATCCGGAGTAGAACTATTTCATTTTCCTGATGCGGATATTCCTGTAGTACAAGGCTGTGCGGCCTGGATACTTTGCGAACTGATTCCCGAGCCGCATAACCAGCAAATGCATGACCTGTTTATTGGCAAGGTGATTGCAGCCTATGCCGATGATCGGGTCTTCCGCGACGGCCACTGGCATTATCATGAAGTGGCTGAAGAGTGGAAAAGTATTCATCATGTAGCCGGCGGGCATTTTTACACCATCGGCAATGCGGTGAGCATTGATGATCCGGAATTATAAATTTTTCAAATTTGGAATAAATGAAAGTAATCGCGGATGATCAGATGATATCGACAAGCCCCAGAGCATCCGAAATTATGCTACTTTATCCATAATCCTCATTTGGTCTGATGCGTTATGATACCTTTTAAAATTCACTGTATTGATGTCCAGAATTCACTGCAAAATTATATCTGGTTGCTTGAACATACCGCGTCGCATCAGGTGGCTGTGATTGATCCAACCGAAGCAGAATTGGTACAAGACTATTGTGCCGAACACGGTTTAACTGTAAGTCAAATCTGGCTGACTCACTGGCATAAAGATCATATTGGCGGTGTGCCGGGGTTAATCCAAGGAAAAAATCTGCCTGTGTATGGCCCACGGGCAGAACTAAGCAAAATTCCGTTTATCACCCATCCGCTTGAGCATGAAGAACAGTTTAATTTTCATGGAATAGATATCCAGGTAATTGCTGTACCCGGGCATACACTCGGCCATATTGTTTATTTTATTGATGCAATTGATGTGCTGTTCTGCGGCGATACCTTATTTGCCATGGGTTGTGGCCGGGTTTTTGAAGGAACATTTGAACAGATGTATCATTCTCTGTCCCGTCTGGCTGCCTTGCCGCCGCGCACGCAGGTGTATTGCACTCATGAATACACTCTGTCAAATGCACAGTTTGCCAAACACGTTGAACCGGACAATTCGGCAATTCTGGAACGCTTCGAGCAGATCGAGCGTTTGCGTATGTTAGGCCAGTGCACACTGCCAAGTAGTATTGAAGATGAATTGCAAACCAATCCTTTTCTACGTGCAGAAAGCGTGGAAGAATTCCAGCGCTTAAGAACTCTCAAAGATCAGTTTTAAACGGGATTCAAAGCTGAAGATCAATCTTCAGCCGACTCACTTTTTTTTCATTTGCGATGCATAGAATGTCATTGAAAGGCACGTACAACTTTTACACAAGTCGGAGTAAGTTGAACCTCCATCTAAAAAATGTCTTTCTGTGCCATTTTTCCTTTCTTATAATCAACCACGTCCCCTATTTTTTAGGAACCAATTTCAGTTCTAACATATGAAATAATGACTCACAAAAAATAGGATGATGTTTATTAAAATTAAATAAATTCACGGAACATTGCTTAAATAATCAACATGGAACCTAATAAATTATTTAAAAAGCCCAATTTACTTGAATTGGGCTTTTAAAAAACTATAAAGATATGATTTATATATAATAAAAAATAGAATTTCGGATAACGTGTATTATGTTAATTCTAGAAAATCGTAATAGGATAATAAAAATCTATATTGTTTTAAGAAAACTCTCTTATGATTAAATCTCTATAGTTCTTTTAATATTTGCTATGTATCAAAGAATCAAACAATGGGCTAAATCAATTAAAAAAGATATCTTGGTTGTTTGGCTTATTGCAAAAGACAAGCGAACGCCCAATTCTATAAAGTTTTTAGCTTTAATTATTGCTGCCTATGCCTTCTCACCAATTGATTTAATTCCAGATTTTATTCCCGTACTTGGGTATTTAGACGATATTATTGTTGTACCTTTAGGTATTTTACTAGTTATCAAGCTTACCCCACAAAACATTATAGATGATTGTAGAATTCTTGCAGAAACCTTAGTTGAAAGGCCTATAAACCGTTGGGGAGCAGGAATTATTATCCTGATATGGCTTGTAATATTGGGATATTTAATCATGTACTTCATGAACGATTCACTGTCTATACTGTCTATTTTTAACAAGTGAGATTTAGATACCCTCTCTCATTTGCACCCATTTAATATAATGGGCATTATTCAAAATTAAACTGTAAACCAAAATAGAAATAAAATGTCTGCTTTCAGAGCATGACATTAGTTCTGTCGTTCAACTTTAAAAGTGACATTGGCCATGTCGATCCCGAATGATGATATGTAGGATAGCAGTAACTAGTTTCTTGGATTCTATTTACTAAAACTGACAACGTATCTGTCGCCTAAAGCCATGTTAAAGAATCTGGTTACTTTGTGCATAAGCATCCAGTTCGCCTTGCGTGACGACACGTACCGCCTGCATTTCATCAATACGTACCAGTAGCAAGCCACCTAAAGCAGGCTAATAACGACGGGCACTGCCGAAAGGCATATAGACCACTTTCGACTGAACACTAAAGCTCAACCAGTCTTCATGTCCCAACATCACAGCAACCGGCTCAAGTCCCTGCTGCTGCATCAATTCAATTTGCTGATTCACATAGTGTTCAATGGTTAATTCAGTCATAGTATGAGTATTCAGTTGCGAATTACATTTCGAACAGTATAAAGCATGCAAATCGAGCTTAAGATCAGAAAACCAGCAGCCAGTTTTCTTTTAATAAATAAGTCGATTGGATTTTAATTTTCTCATTCTAGATCTGAAATTTTCTATTTCATACGATTGATAAAATTAGGAAATAACCTGTTTCCCTAATAAGCTATTGAATTAGAAAATTAATTATCCAAATTTATAGCTTATAAAAGCTTAATATTTAGTTACAACCTATTCAATATGATAAAAATCATTTACTTAACGTTTAAATTGATTTTTTCTTAATCAACCGATGTTCACTATATACGCAAATTCATTTAAATTAATTTAAATAAAGGCATTTGCCCTTTAAAAGATAATTTTTCACCCTTATTTAAGATTTAACAATGATGAAGGAGTGATCTCGTGAAAAAAGTGGTTAAAGCGAAAAATTTGATTGCATTTCGACTATGGTTAGAAAAATTGGGATATTCGGTACGCACCCTGGCGGATGATCGTGGTTTCAGTTTCAGCTTCAAGAAAGAATATGGCCTGGTGACCTGTGATCTGGCAGGTAATGCTCTGGCACTACAGTTAGGCGAGGAATTTGAAGATCATTTAAAAGCCTGATTGCTTCTATTTAAGAGAAGAAAAATAAATTAATCTTTCCACTGATTCAACAGCGCTATTCTCCAGTTATTCAGCCCATTTCGATGGGCTTTTCTTTGTTTAGTAAATTTCAGGCAATAAAAAAGCAAGGCATTTGCCTTGCTTTAATATGATGGTGGGGACGGAGAGACTCGAACTCTCACACCTCGCGGCGCTGGAACCTAAATCCAGTGCGTCTACCAATTTCGCCACGTCCCCATCAGGGTACCAACTTAGCGTTGGATTTCTTTCAAACTTTGGCAGAGGATCAAGGATTCGAACCTTGACGAACGGTTTTGGAGACCGTCATGCTACCATTACACCAATCCTCTACTTCCACCCAATATCCAGTTACTCAAATATTGATTGGTGGGGACGGAGAGACTCGAACTCTCACACCTCGCGGCGCTGGAACCTAAATCCAGTGCGTCTACCAATTTCGCCACGTCCCCAATGGCTGTGTATATTATAGAGATAGACCGACATTGACAAGCGATTTTACAAGCAATCACAATCTATTCCGCTATAAAATAAACAGTTAGTTCTATTTTTTAATTTTTTATAAAATTTCTGCCGAAAATTTGATTCATTTTAGGATATGACTGCCCATTCGTTATTTTTAATCATTTCGATTCAATTCCAGCATTTTAAATTAAAACTCAAATGAATTTCTAATCTTGATCAACATAGGCATTCAGAATACTGAAACTATTATTGATAAATAATGTCTGAACCAGTGCTTGAAATCAGAATACAATACCGCATAAATAACAACAGCTTTACCAAATTTCAGGCAATAAAAAAGCAAGGCACTCGCCTTGCTTTAATATGATGGTGGGGATAGAGAGACTCGAACTCTCACGCCCAGAAGGCGCTGCGACCTGAACACAGTGCGTCTACCAATTCCGCCATATCCCCATGGCTGTGTATATTATAGCGATCAGACCTGATTCACAAGTAGTTCTGCAAAAAGCTAAATACTTTTATATCAAAAATTAAGCAGTTAATTCATTATTGAGCAAATAATGCTCTATTTAGACCAACATATAAAATTGATGAATACAATGGAACTGATCCATATGACATTTAAATTATTCAATATGCAGATTGCATGCAATACCATGAAATTTGCTAAAGTTCTGCCCTTGCATGATCATTCGCTGGAGAATTTAAATCCAGAACGCATTGATGTTCATCAACCATGACAGCAAAAATCTGGTACTAAAAAACCGACCTTAAATTTCAGGCAATAAAAAAGCAAGGCATTAGCCTTGCTTTAATATGATGGTGGGGACGGAGAGACTCGAACTCTCACACCTCGCGGCGCTGGAACCTAAATCCAGTGCGTCTACCAATTTCGCCACGTCCCCATCAGGGTACCAACTTAGCGTTGAATTTCTTTCAAACTTTGGCAGAGGATCAAGGATTCGAACCTTGACGAACGGTTTTGGAGACCGTCATGCTACCATTACACCAATCCTCTACTTCCACCCAATATCCAGTTACCCAAATATTGATTGGTGGGGACGGAGAGACTCGAACTCTCACACCTCGCGGCGCTGGAACCTAAATCCAGTGCGTCTACCAATTTCGCCACGTCCCCAATGGCTGTGTATATTATAGAGATCATTTCCAGCTGACAAGCCGTTTATCATAAAAAAACACTCGTTTGATTAAATAAGAAACAATCCGAGTTTTATTGTATTTTTCTCATTCAATTTCAGTCATTAAGTAATCTTTAACAGCTTTGAAATCGGCAAATCTATGCTGCTTCTGCTTACTTAACATTTCTTCTAATAAGCCTTGAAAAGCCTGTAAGTGCTGCGGTAACTCAACTTTCAGACGCTGACAATGCAAAAAGGCCCAATCCAGATAATCTGTCGCCTGTAAACGCTGACCACTCAACCACTCATAAAAAATAACACCCAAAGCATAAACTTCACTTTGTAGGCTCTTGGCTTGGCCTTGGAACAGTTCCGGCGCCATATAACGCGGTGTCGCATTCAGTTCATGCAGGTCATTCTGATGGAGTATTTGGACATGCTCAAAATCAAGCAGGCAGACCCTGCCCTGATTATTTACAAAATGTTCCTGCTTTAAATCGGCATGCAAATAACCCAATTCTTGCAGGCAGATTAAAGGCTCCACAGTTTGCAGCAAATGTTGCCGAATTTGCGTGATGGATTGCTGATGCGGCATGATCTGAAAATGCGCCGGCGCATCGACCAGAATCAAGGCCTTTTCAAAGTTTTCATGATTGATCTTGAAAGGTTGTTGAATAATTTGATGCGGAAGGAAAAAAGTCAGTTCACTTGAACCAGCATAAGCCTGATAAAAATCCAGCTCATATTGCCAGCCTAGTTCAGCATGTGGAGATGATTGTAAGCTATCAGATCTATGTGATATCTGGGTTTTTAGCCAGAGCGCATTTCCCTTGGCATAATAAAGACGCCGACCAAAACCCAGACTACGGGCTTTGGTTCGCAGTTCAAAATCAGAAGTATCGAGATGATCTAAATTAAGTCGCGGCAATGTATTCAGGTATTGGATCAAGTGTATGCTGATAATTTAGCAGCTCCAGACAATGCTGAATAGTTTTCCCGACCCGCTCTTGAGTCTCTATGAGGGAAATTTTTGGCCATGTGGCACGCTCGCCTTCGCGTTGTAAAATTTTAAACAGATACGGCCGCGGATTTTGTAACATATAGCTATAGTGGCGCAGGCTATATTTACCGACAATATTCACATCACCATAATAACGCTGATCCACTACACCATAGCCATGATCCAGCAGACGGCGTACAGGAGGTAAGCTTCCGGCATGCTCTCTGGCAAAATCCATCATGCCTTTGGTAATCACCGCGCCCTGACGGCGAACAATCCGTTGCGGCCAGCTCAAGGTACCTTTACGGAAACGTGAAATATCATCCTGCATGAATGGCACGATATGCGGGTTGGTCTGACTGGCAATGGTATAATTGATATTATACAGGCGTGCCATTTTTTCCTGTGGGAAATCACTCCGTACACTGCCATCTACCCAGCGGGTTGAACCCATATAAGGCGTATATTGATCATCATAGCGCTTACTGGTCAAACGAACCGGTGGAAACAGAATCGGCACCGCACAAGAAGCCAGTACTGCACTCCAGACCAGTAAATCCGGAGAAGTATAGGCATTTAAAATGCGTGCATCCTGTCCAGCATCATAAGGCGCAACCGCAATATTGATATGCAGACCTGAGGTTTTAAGCGCTTCTTCGAAGGTCAGATCACCCAGATTTTCGACTAGAAATTTTTTCAGATATTTTACATCCGCCAGACCACCATTGCCTTTCATCAATTCACTCATGGTGCGAAAATGAAAAGCCTCATGAAAGAAATTATGGCCTTTCAAAATATCAATATATTGCGAAGGTTTGGATACACCTAACATGGCGGTCATGATGGCGCCCGCACTAGAACCCGACATGACTTTTGGCAATAAATCCTGCTCCATTAAGGCCTTGCATACGCCCGTATGAAACAGACCTAAAGTTGAACCACCAGAAAACATCAAGGCCGGTTGTCCATAAGCACGCTGACAATGCTGAAAATACTCTAATTTTTCTTCAATACTTAGGCAAGTACAGTCTATTGAAGCAATATAGGCTAAGCTCTGGCTGACTTCTTCGACATAATCTTCAATAATTTTTTTGGTGCCGACGTAAGCTTCAGTGAACAACAGAGGATGGGCAATGTTGGCAATATCGTAGCTTAGGCCTTCACGCAAAATATACATCAGGTCATGAGTACGCTTTTGTTGTCGATAGCGTCTTAATTTACCCAGACGATGTGCAATCACTTCTGCATCAAAATACGGGGAGCTGTTATCAAATTTCCATTCCTGCGCACCTGATTCTTCATCTATTTTCAGGGCAATATATTTCCATTCTTCATAGGACTCAGCCTGTTGCAGCTGCTGCTTGAGCTTTTTAATACGATAGGCCTGATGTGGATTAATATCCTGAGTAAAATCTTTAAACAGCATCTGCCTTTTCCTTATATTTATTCTTGATACAGCTCGTACCCAGAGCCAGAAAATGTGTACAAATTTTCTATCCTCTACAATAACGAAAATTCTCTACTTTAAGCAAATTATCATACTTTTCCGGCTTTGACTGTGAATTTTGCAATGCTACTATCTTAGGCATAATTTCAAATCTGTAATGTTAAATCATGGCGAAAATTGAGTTACCTGGGCATATTTTAAACACCCTTTCGACTGTTCTGCAGCAACTTCAGCAAAGTCTGCCCGAACTGAAACAAATTCCTGATTTTTCTGCCCATGCCTATAAGTGGCAACAGGGTGAACTCAAACCGATTCATCAGCTTAGACAGATGGAACTGGCCGATTTAAAAGGGATTGAGCGACAAAAAGAAAAAGTCATCCAGAACACGTTGCAGTTTTTAAACGGCTTGCCTGCCAATGATGTCTTACTGACCGGTTCACGCGGTACGGGTAAATCCTCCATTGTTCGTGCCCTACTCACCGAGTATGCAGATCAAGGGTTACGATTAATTGAAATCGAACGGGATGATTTATCCGATCTGCCTCAAATTCAGCAACTCATTGCAGAGCGTCCAGAGAAGTTTATTGTCTATTGCGATGATCTGGCCTTTAATGCCGAAGATGAAAATTATCGCAGTTTAAAAAGTGTTCTGGATGGCTCTTTACAGTCCGGTTCCAGCAATTTTGTGATTTACGCGACCAGTAATCGTCGTCATTTGTTGCCCGAATTTATGCATGAAAATACGCCCGTTACCCGAGTTGATGTGCCGCAATATACTGAATTACATCCTCAGGAAGCGATTGAAGAAAAAATTTCACTGTCTGACCGCTTTGGTTTATGGCTGTCTTTCTATCCAATGGATCAGAACCTGTATTTGGAAATTGTCGAACATTACCTCAAAAAGGCAGGCATGGAACTCACACCAGAAACCCGTGCTGAAGCCCTACGCTGGTGTCAGGCACGCGGTCAACGTTCAGGACGTGCTGCCTATCAGTTTTCCAAGCACTGGATTGGTTCAACCCAACTAAATGCCTCTTAAAAGTTTAAAAGCGACCGATTCAGGTCGCTTTTTTTATATAAATCGTTTATATAAAAATCAGATCAATCAAGAAAATAAAAAACATGGATGTCAGTGCAGTTCTCATGCAGCTTAAACCCTTACATATGCAGCAAGTTCATGACTGGCAGTGCAGTTTAAAAGCACGTCAAGACGAAGTGATTGAGACACTTAAGGCTGAACAGGTTCATATCGAGTCCTGGTTTTATCTGCAACTTCATGGTCAGGACTACCTGATTGCATATATGCGCGCCGACAACATTCAAAAAGCGCAAAATATTGCAAAACTCAGTACTTTCCCAATTGACCAAGTGCATAAACAGTTTAAAACTTCATGGCAGGCGATTTATCCCGCTGAATTGTTATTGGATGCTACAGCTACCTGATTTATTAGCACGGCTATTTAAAATAGTTTTGTAATAAACACTACCCCCGATCAATAATAAAAAAGCTCCGGCAATACGGAGCTTTTTTGACATCTCGAATTATTGTTTATCCCCAATAATGGTAGACCACAGCAGGTAATCAATTTCACTGCCATTGAAATAAACAGTAGCCTTCAATGATTCAGGCTGGTTCTGTTTGACTTCAATCACCTGATCATAACTGTCATCAATTCTAAGCACACCCTCTTTTGGCAAATGCTTATAGTTATTTAATACGGTTTCATCCATTTTGAATGGTGTCGTAGTATTGAACTTAAAACTGTAACGATAATCTGCCAGATCAGGCTGACCGATAATCGTACCGTGACTAGTTAAAGTACGAATCCCATTACTGCCACTGCCATAATTATCGACCAGGCTATAATTATAATTACGCACCTGCAGATATTCTTTGCTCTTTGTATCAAACGCAGTTCCAGAAGTACCCGCCTGACCGGTCTCGGCGATACGCTGAAATTCCAACTGATCGATTTGATAAGATTCGGATTCACCCATTTCATTTTTAGTTTTACGATGCACAATTGTGCCAGAAATCAGGTAGTCGTCCTTGAGATTAAAATCTACATTTGAACCATAACGGACATTGCTAAAGCTTAAAGTCGTCGTGTCACCATTCACCATCTGAGTAATGTTTGAGCCTTTACGGTAAGTCTTGTCCAGAATAACACAGCTATCTTTATCCGTTTTTAATTTCAGGGTTTTGACCGAACCAGTGGTATTGACTTCCGAACAGATCAGATTTGGATATTTAATACTATTGATGCCCAAATTATAAATTTTGATAATACGTGCAGTACGCCCATAAGGATAATCTGCAAATACTTCTCCAATCATGTGACCTAGAGCAACATTATAGTCGGTATCATTACTGGTATTTCCGGAAATTTTATCGCGAATTTTCTTTACAATATCCTGATCTTCAAACGGGACAAACTCCTCTGAAAGCTCAGGGGAAATACTTTCCTTAGGAACATTTGGAGGTGTAGTGACAGTAGGACTGTCTGAGCTACTTCCCTCACCACCGCCACAGGCACTCATTAAACCCGAAACAAGAGCAAGTCCAAAGATAGAAATCTGCTTTTTTATAAAATTTATTCCCTAAAATTTCTTTGCATTTTTATTTGGTGATCACTAAAGATTGGCCATCTCGAAACTGAACAGCTCAAATGCTATTTCTGCCGGTAATGTTTTTTCTTGGCAACCAGTTTTATCCTTAGATAGCGCTTTATTTTTAAACAAAGAAATTTTTGGTTCTGTAATTTTAATGTATATTTCAAACAACAATTATCATAAGAAATGAAGTGCTTATTTGAAGCTCGCTCCTTACCAGAGTCACTTTTCAACACGATTAAAGCGCATTTAATTAGGTCAATTTACTTTGCAACAAAGCTTATAAAATTTGTAATGGTTAAGTTAAAGATGGATTGAATTTTCTTTTTATGGAGAATCATGTTCAACTTCTACACATAGGTATGAAGGAGAATATTAAAAGATAGGATGACTTTAGAACATAGAAAATGATCATTTTTATAATATGAAATACTTAATTATTTACAGAAGATTTAAAGCGTCAATTATTTTAGATTGGTCACGGATTCACTGAATTTTTTCCGACGCTTATATTCAAACATGTTCTGATCCGCTTGTGCGAGCGCTGCAAATAAACCATGACCAGGATGACGCATCGCCATACCAATCGCTGCGCCAATGTTTGCTGCTGCAAAGGCATTAATTAAACGATCCACTAAACTTTCAGTACCCGTTTCATCATTTTCCACGCTAAGAATCACAAACTCATCACCACCCAAACGAGCAACAATATCATTGATCCGTACATTATCTCGTAATATTTGCGCTGCATTTTGAATCAGTTTGTCACCTTCATCATGACCTAAATTATCATTCACTTTTTTTAGGTCATTCAGGTCAATAAATAATACAGCGGCGGGATGTCCATATTGCTTACAACGCTCTTCTTCAGCTCGCAGCAGTTTTTCCCAAGCGCGACGATTATATAGCCCGGTCAATTCATCTTTACTGGCTTCTTCCTGCAATAATTCATGCTGTCTCATCTGCTCACTCTGACGTAATTCTGCCTGCAAGATCGAACTGAGTAATTGTCCCAACAACTCGACCAGTTGTATATCTTGCACAATAGCTTCTGATTTGGTTTCTGGATCAATCGCACAGAGCGTTCCAAACAAACTGCCATCTTCTTTAAGGAGTGGCTGACCAATATAAGATTTTATACAGACCTGCTGATTAATCGGCGCTGTGGCGTATAAAGGAATTTCTTCAGAGCGGGGTGCAATTCTCGGGGCCTTACCTGCGACCATATGAGAACAAAAAGAATCAGCCCACTGAAACACCTGGCCGGGTCGTATATCATAACCATGATCTTCACTTTGCAGCACAATCCAGTCTTGGCCTTCTACCCGGGTGATCATCCATAAATTAAAGCCAAAATGCTGATGCAGAAACTTTAACACTGCCTCTCCAGCATCCTGAAAACTTTTGAAATTTATATTTTCCATCCGAGATTGCCTCTGCTGTAAACCTGTAAAAATATGCATGATATCAACTTAAGCTATTAAACTATTTTTATAGTTTCAATAGAATATAAGAGCTCTAAATACAGCCATAAAACTATATATTTACAACATATCGTTGCTATAAGTTTTCATTTAAAAATTCACAATAAAAAAGAGGCCTAAGCCTCTTTTCTTCAAGCCTGAAATCTATGCCTCTGTCGGATTAGTCAGTTCCGTCATTGGCCAGCGCGGTGTGGTGGTCACCGCCAAGCCATCATGCTGCCCTGCTTTGAGACGCTGATAGCCCGCAAAAGCAATCATGGCACCATTGTCTGTACAGAGTGCAGGTTCAGCATAATAAACAGATGCACGGATCTTGGCTAAATTTACTTCTAAACGCTCACGTAAACGCTTGTTGGCACTGACACCGCCCGCAATCACCAGACGTTTAAGACCTGTTTGCTTCAGTGCTTTCACCGACTTTTTCACCAAAGTATCAACAATGGCTTCCTGAAAACTGGCAGCGATATCGGCATCGCGGTTTTCATCACCGAGTTTTTTCATTTGTACAGAAACTGCGGTTTTTAGACCACTGAATGAAAATTCTAAACCTTGATGCAGCATTGGTCGCGGGAATGCAAATGCATTTGGATCGCCCTGCTCTGCCAGTTTGGAAATATTCGGGCCACCCGGATACGGCAGACCCATCATCTTCGCGACTTTATCAAATGCTTCGCCTGCCGCATCATCAATGGATTCACCCAAGAGTTCATACTGGCCAATGCCATAAGCAGCCATGAGCTGAGAATGTCCACCCGATACCAACAATGCGACAAATGGAAACTCAGGCGGAGTTTCTGACAATAAAGGTGCCAGCATATGACCTTCCATATGATGCACACCAATTGCGGGTTTATTCAGCGCAAAGGCCAAAGTACGACCAAACAATGCACCGGTCATGAGTGCACCCATCAGACCCGGGCCACGGGTATATGCGACTGCATCAATTTCTGATTTTTTCACGCCGCTCTGTTCAAGCAGCTCATTGATGAGTGGAATCAGTTTACGCACATGATCACGTGACGCCAGCTCTGGAACTACACCGCCATATTCTGCATGCAGTTTAATCTGGCTATAAAGCACCTGTCCGCGCAAACCCAACTCGCTGTCATACAGCGCAAGTCCTGTTTCATCACACGACGTTTCCAAGCCTAAAACGATCATTAAACTGCCTATAACCTGTATCAATTCTATTGCAGCAACTATTATAGACTTGTGGTATGAGATGTAAATGAGTAAAATACTGACCTTCACTTGTGATTGAGGGCAATTCAGCCCGAGATCTTACCCTAACTGATATGAGGATTCTTCATGCCACAAGTTAAATTGAAAGAAGGCGAACCAGTAGACGTAGCTATCCGTCGTTTCAAACGTTCATGCGAAAAAGCGGGTGTTCTTGCTGACGTACGTAAGCGTGAATTCTACGAGAAACCAACTCAAGAACGTAAGCGCAAAAAAGCTGCTGCTGTTAAACGCTACCAAAAGAAATTGGCGCGTGAATCAGTACGTACGACTCGCCTTTACTAAGATTAATTTGTGATTGATTGCCTGGAATAAATAATGACGACTTTAAAAGACCAAATCACGGATGTTTTGAAAGCAACAATGCGTGCCAAAGAAATGTCCAAGCTGACGGTCATGCGTAGTCTACAGGCAGCAATTAAGCAAATCGAAGTCGATGAGCGCAAAGAACTTGACGACGCTCAGGTTCTTGCGGTCATTGAAAAACAAATTAAACAACGTAAAGAATCGGTTAAAGCCTTTGCAGGTGCTGGCCGAGATGATTTAGCTAGTAAGGAACAAGCCGAAATTGAGATTTTATCTCAGTTTCTACCAGAAGCTATGACTGAGGAAGAACTTGATTCCATGATTGCGCAAGCTATTGCAGCGCAACAAGCTACTAGCATGAAAGATATGGGTAAGGTGATGAATTCTCTGCGTCCGCTCATAGCCGGGCGCGCCGATCCTGCACAAGTTTCCGCCAAAATCAAAGCGCAACTTGCTTAATCCCTACTTTCTAGCATTTCCTCTTTAACGTTGAACTGCCTTTAATCAAAGACAGTTCCTGACGTATTCTTATTGCAAATTACAATCGACCTGATAACGCTTAAGTAATTGCATCTCTTTAGACGATTTCACTTCTACAATTACATCCTGTTTACTCATATTTTGAAACTTACGATCCAGATAAGCACGATTCTGGTCAGCGGCTTGATATAAACGATCAACATAGCGTCCTACTATTCCACAAAATTTTGCATTCTGCTCAGGACTAAATCCCTGTTGCTGCGGATTTAAACCACTTAAAAATTGACGCGATTCCTTTTTATAATCCGCATTAATTCGTTCTACCGCTTCTACATATTCAACTGCACTCGCAGCAAAAACCCCATAATTCCACCCCAGTAGACACACGCCCAATAGTATTTTTTTCATATCATGCTTCGGATTTAATCACACTAATATTTAGAAAGATTGTAGCCTGATTGAATATATTCTTGCCATAACATCCTGACACAAAAACTTAAAACCCAGTTCAGCTTTAAATCTTATATTGATGTGCCTGCTGCATCTGTTTTAGACGCTGGCGAATGGTGGACGATAAAGATTGATTGTTTTTCACGCTACGCTGGGCATGTAATAATGATTTGATCGCGGTTTCTTCATATCCCGACCAGTATTCTACTTCTGCACGATAGCGCAGCACATTAGCAGCCTTGATCGGCGAATCTGGCTCTGCATTGGCAGCCAGTTGCATCAGTCTCCAGCCACTGACATCACGTGAATTGGCATTTAAAAATCGCTGTACCAAGACTTTTGCCTGAGCAGGCTGCTTGGCACGAATCAACACTTCTGCATATTTATAATTGAGCGCTCGATTCTCCGGCATGATCCGCGCTGCTGACGCTACACTTTTCAAAGCTGCATTAAGCTGGTTCTGGGCTAAATAAATATCAGTCTGAAATAAAACCTGTAAAGGATGCATCTGGTTATGCTTTTTTGCTCGATCTAAAGTAGCCTGCGCGGCCTGAAAATCGCTCTGTTGTATTTGATAGGCAGTTAAGGCAAGCTGGCCTGCAAAATTATTTTGCCGATCCATCAGGATAAGCTGCTCTGCATTGGTCTGACCAGACAATACCCTGCTATACCACTTGATAATTTCAAAGTCTTGATCATTGAGATTGCGTTTCACCGCAGGAAGCTGGTTGGCACGTAAACGCGCTTCACTCATACGCTCTGTGGTGAGTGGATGAGTGAACCAGAAATCTGGCAGAAAGCTCAATCGGCTGGTCGAGCGATGCATGACCTCAAAGAAATCTGCCATACTATGCGGGTTATAGCCGGAACGATACATATATTGCATACCAATCCGGTCTGCCTCACGTTCCTGATTACGACTATAAGTGAGCTGTTTATCCAGAAGTGCTGCCTGTGAACCCATCATGACCGCTGTGCCGACATCACCATCTGCCTGGGAAGCGACCAAAGCACCGACGAGAATTCCGGCTAGCGCCAGTAAACCTTGCCCTTTAAAGGCATCCTGAGAGCGACTGTAATGACGTTGTGTGACATGTGCAATTTCATGTGCCATGACTCCTGCCACTTCATCCATGTTTCGAGCTGAATTAATCAGACCAGCATTAAGTGCAAAAAGACCACCTGGTACAGCAAAGGCATTAATTTGCGGGTCATTAATCACCAACAAACCGATCGGCTGTTGCAATTGAGTCTGACTCAGGATATGAGAAAATACTGAAAGCAGCTGATCTTCAAGCCATGGATTTTGCAGGACCGGCATTTGTTTATGCACTTCACGATAGACTTTTTCACCGATCATTTTTTCTTTTTGTTGATCGAGTAAGCCGACGCCTGTACCAATATCAGGCACAGAAAATTGTACATTTGCTTGATTAAAATCATGGTTAGAGCCGTGCCCTGCTACCATATACAGACTTAAGCCACACGCCAGCGCCAATCGTTTCAATGAAAAATCTCTAATCCTGCCGATCTAATTTATCTTGAATATAGCATTGAACAATGAGCAAAGACGCAAGAAAATGTTATTTTTTAATACCATTTAAACGACGAATGAGATGCATTTTAAAATTCCGGATTGACCACATAACGAGGCACTCGTCCTTCCAAGGCATCGACCAGATTCTGATAGGCCAGTTCTGCCATTTTTTTACGAGTAGCTGCAGTGGCCGAACCCACATGTGGCAATGTAACCACATTATCCAACTGGAATAATTCCGATTCTTTTAAGGGCTCTTTCTGATACACATCCAGACCGGCAGCAAAAATCTGTTTAGCTTTTAAAGCTTCAATCAATGCCTGTTCATCAATGACCGAACCACGCGAAATATTGACCAATACTGCATGTGGTTGCATTTTCATCAATTCCGCTGCTGCAATCAGTGCCTTGGAATCCGCATTCAAATCTACCGCAACGACCACAAAGTCAGAACGTTGTAACAGTTCATCCAGCTGGCAATATTGCGCATTCAATCCTTGAGCGAGTTCTGGTTTTTCCCGGCGATTATGATACAGAATATTCATGTTAAAACCGTAAAAACCACGACGTGCGATTGCCGCCCCAATATGACCGAGACCAATAATTCCGAGGGTTTTTCCAAAAATATCCATACCAAATTGTGCTTCGCCCACGGTACGCTGCCATTGTCCCTGCTTGGTCCATTGATCCAGGTAAGCCACTTTGCGTGCTGCTGACATCAGTAAAGTGAAAGCCAGGTCAGCAGTGGTTTCAGTCAGTACATGCGGCGTATGACTGAGATAAATTTTCTTTTCATTTAAATAATCCAGTTCATAGTTGTCATAACCGACACTGACACTGGAGATAATTTTTAACCGGGTGGCACTGGCCAGATTATCGCGATTCAACAAGCGCCCTGCGCCAATCATGCCATCAGCATCCTGAACCTGCTGCAAAAGCTGTTGATTCACATCGCCTAGCTTCGGTTGTATATAACTAACCTGATAATTTTGTTCCAGCTTGTTTTGAATATCAGTATCAATTTGACTAAATACAACCACTTTTTGTTTCATCTATTTTTATTCCACAGCAAGATTATTCCAGACTAGCAGTCCTATTTTGCATAAACTGCCATAAACGTTTTTTTAGAATCGGCTGATCCAGCATTTCTTGTAAAGATGCCAACTGGATCATTTTCGTATTTGATATATGCGCTACAGGCCCGAGGAAAATAATATTTTTCTCTGCACTCATTCCATCCAGAAAACCCTGAATATAGGATTCTACACCACGTCCATCCTGAACATTGGCCCAGGGAAATGGCCAGTTCAGCTCATGAAACTCACCTGGGACTGCACGCTGGATATTGCCCCATAAATTCTGGGTGTCTTCGGTCATTGCAGTTGCATCAATCACGATACTGCAATGTGCCAGACTTAAAGCCTGCAAACTGAATGGCGGGATTTGTACGATTTCACGCTGTTCCTGAACAGGTGCAATGTGAGTCGGTGCCGCAGGTGGTGTATCAACCTTAAGCGTAACAATTGGCTCTGGCTCAGGAATCGGTAGATCAGCCAACGCCTCTACGGAAGCAGGCTGTGGTAAGACGATATCGGTGTGAAATTCAGGTGCAGCCTGATCACGCCAGATCGAAACCTGGTGCGGCTGACATGCGCTGTCCCTAGGAATCCAGAGATCGATTCCTAATGTTGCCAGTATGTCACGCTGATGCCCAATCATCTTTTCATCATCACCAATTTCAGGCTGAACATTTTAGCCGGATTGCCTGTGCTTTGCCGAACTTTTTCAGCTTTTCTTTTTTATCCTGATGGATTCTAGTACAAAGTTTAGCTGTCTGCTAAAAACCGTGCTTTTAATACACAATTAAACCATTCCTGCTGTTATAACAGATTCCGGCTAAAGCTGCGCGTTCTCATTTATTTTCTACAGAATGGTTAAACTGTTCTTCTTTAACATTTGCTGAACGACCTGTTCTGCCTCAAAACCCAAGCGCCAATACAACAGCTCTATCACGTCCAACTCATCCTGTGTCACGATACGATCACTCCACAAACAGGCCTCTGCAATACCTAAAATACTGAGGCGATCACGCAATAACAGCCCCGCAATATCATTCAGGATTTCTGCTAGATCAATCGGCTCATCAGAAATTTCATTATATAAGTCCAGTTCCTGAGCGGTCAGAATCCGGTTTAAAATCCGCTCCCGCACCTCAAGCTGGTTGCCGCTATTAATCTGCTGTACATGCAGCAAGGCGTCGATCAAACGCACAATCTGTGGCTTGACCTCATCGAGTGCTGTAGGCGTATGTGCAGGAAGCAAATTCAGTTCGTATTTCACACATTCCAGTAATAATGCATCCAACAGGCCAATTTCGCCATCTTCCTGAATAATCCGTGCCAGCTTCATCAAAAACTGGCGTGCAACAGTTGTCGGCATGCCACCAATATTGTTACAAGCTTGCTGGAAAATCGAGATATGCACCCGCCCGTCCAGATTGAGCAATGAATCTACAATGGCACGGCTAACTTCAGCTTCAGTCGGAATAAATTCACGATATTGACGGATCATTAAAATGGCGACCATCACTTCACGAGAACCAGTTGCGGTTTGTAATGCACGCTCAATCAGTTCCGGACGTGGCATCTTGAGCCGAAGTTCCGGATTCAGTGGTTTGATCGCATCTTTAATCGCAAAACTGATCGGAGACAGCCGCAATAATGGCAAAGGCTGTGGCGAACTCCAGCTCATTGCAGTTTCAGGCACCACTTCTTCCAAAGAACGGAACAAACTAAACAAAGGCTGATTTTTGAGTTTTTTCAGATTCTCAAGCTGTAAGTCCTGAATCAAGGCAGGATTTAATTCATAAATCCGCTGATTGATATGGGGATGAATATTCAGCCAGTTTTGTGGGCTCAAGGAATTGGCAAAGCACATATGTGAAATGGATTCAGCATATTCACTATAAATCTGGGAGCCAGAATGATGCACATGGATTCTGAGTAAAGTCTGAATATTGGCATCATTTTGAATCAGGCGTCGGGTCTTTCGATCATTTTTATAGGTCCGACCACCCAGTGAAATATATTTAATAAAACGGGAAATCAAAACACCCAAACTACCAATCAGCCAGATCACCGCACCGACTGCAACATAGAAAGTTTCAAACTTGTTTTCACGGGGACTACCCGCTCGATAAAAACCGGACTTGGCAATCTTACTGCCACACTGACTAAACGTGGTTAAACTGCTATACAGGATTTTCAAACGGGTATTTTCCGCAGCTTCACCAGAGAGGATTTTATTGAATTCATGGCTGAGCAAGCCATACAGCTCGACTTTATCCAGTGTTTGTATCGCACCCCAAGTCAGGATAATCGCGGTATCACGTGGGCTAAAACCTGCCGTAAGCGCATTAACACCGACTTCATCGGGCAGCACATATACTGCCGGAACGTCAATCAGAAAAGTCTCTGCCAGTTGCTGGTTAATGTGCAGCGCAGCACTTTCTTCGGGAATACTGTCCATCGGACTCAACCGACGCGCACCTAACTGCTTTGCAAGCGAATAACCGCCATTCCGAAAAATATAGAATTCATAGATGACCGAGATCATCATGGCACATAACAGTACAGCAATCAGATAAGGACTCAGTGTATGCCAGAAGATCGACTGGCTAGGATCAGCATAAAAAACAAAGAGACCAACAACGGTATTAATAATAAAAATAGTCAACAGAATTGCAATCAGGCAAAAACTTACAGGTAGTACTATATTTTTGTTTTTTATAAAATCGTATCCTACGTTTCGCAATGCAGAACCCTAAAATGATGATTTTCAATGGGTTCATCATAAAACAAAAAAGCGGGAAATTCCCGCTTTTTCATGATGATTTTAAATGTTTAAACTTCGCGTACGCCAGTCAAATCCACTGAGGCTGCATCAATATTGACATCAATATAATTGCTTTCTTTCATGGCACTGTCACTACGTTTTTGCTGAAGATCATCCAGATATTGCGCATCAATACCGCCCGAAACATAGATGCCATCAAACACTGAACAATCAAAGTCTTTGACATCCGGTACTTTGGTGGTTCTTACCGCATCTTTCAAATCTTCCAGATCCTGGAAAATCAGACGGTCAGCACCAATAATTTCACGGATTTCTTCCACGCTACGTTCCGATGCAATCAGCTCAGATTTCGCCGGCATATCAATACCGTAAACGTTTGGATATTTCACCATCGGTGCTGCAGAAGCGAAGAATACTTTTTTCGCACCAGAATCACGAGCCATCTGGATAATTTCATTACAGGTCGTACCACGGACAATCGAGTCATCCACCAACAGTACGTTTTTACCTTTAAACTCAAGCTCAACCGGGTTCAGTTTTTGACGTACCGATTTTTTACGCAGCTGCTGACCAGGCATAATGAAGGTCCGGCCGATATAACGGTTTTTCATGAAACCTTCACGGAATTTCACGCCCAACATATTGGCAAGTTCTAGCGCTGAAGTACGTGAAGTATCCGGAATCGGAATCACCACATCAATATCATGCTCTTCACCCCACTCACGCAGAATTTTTTGCGCCAGCTTCTCACCCATTTTCAAACGTGCTTTATACACCGAGATTCCATCAATGATGGCATCTGGACGGGCAAAATAAACATATTCAAAAATACAAGGACGGTATTCAGCATTCGCCGCACATTGCTTGGTAAAAAAATTACCTTCTAAATCAATAAATACCGCTTCACCAGGCAAAATATCACGCTCAACTTTAAAGCCCAGCGCAGTAATCGCAACAGATTCAGAAGCAATGATATATTCCATACCCTGTTCAGTTTCACGTGAACCGTAGATCAGTGGACGAATACCATTTGGATCACGGAAGCCTACCAGTCCCTGACCGGTAATCATCGCCACCACACCATAAGCGCCTTTGCAACGCTCATGCACACGCGTCACCGCATGGAAAATATCTTCCGACGTCGGTACCAATTTGCCATGTTTTTGCAATTCATGCGCAAACACGTTTAACAGGACTTCCGAATCAGAATCGGTGTTCATATGACGCAAGTCAGTTTTGAACAGGTCATCATGAATTTCTTCGGCATTGGTCAGGTTACCATTATGTGCCAAGGTAATCCCGTACGGCGAGTTCACATAAAACGGCTGTGCTTCAGCACTGCTCGATGAACCGGCTGTTGGATAACGCACATGACCAATACCGTAATTTCCTTTCAAAGCACGCATATGACGGGTATGGAATACATCACGCACCATGCCATTGTCTTTGCGCAGGAATAAACGTCCTTCATCACATGTCACGATCCCAGCTGCATCTTGTCCACGATGTTGTAACATCGTTAATGCATCAAACAACATTTGGTTAACGGGTGATTTACCAGCTATACCAACTACTCCACACATAGCAACCTCGCAGACAAGCTAGGATTAATAAAAAGGATTATTTGTAGACTCATCTGAAGCTCCAGACTTGGACGATGTTTCAGATGATGAAGCTGAAGGTTTCGATGTCCCTTCAGGCTTGATATGTTGTAGTGCGCCATTCGCGGCTTCTTTCGACATTTGAGTCGCCCAAGGTGCATAAGGCAATAAGGCTTGAATAAACTTGGACTGTTTCCAGTGAGGTGAGCTTTCTACCCACGGGCCAATTCCCTGCATGGTAATCAGAACAATCAGCAAACCTTTCAGGCTACCAAAGACACCACCCGCCAGACGGTTGAGAGGGCCCAGTTTAAGACTCTTTAAAATACGGTTCAACAGTGCAGTAACGATCCAGGTCAGAACTACAATCAGCAGGACGATAAAAGCGAAGGCCGCAATCTTTTGTACGACTGGATCTGTACTCAGAGCAACCATAGACGGCGCAAGTAGCGTTGAATATTTTGCCGCAACAATCAGGGCAAAGATCCATCCCACTAAGTTCGCAAAGGCTTTAATAAATCCTTGACGCAAACCGTTGAGCCCTCCAATGAGCAAGATAATCAGTAGAAAGATATCAATGGCATTCATAGGATTTAAAGTGCGTCTACACAATCTTTTACAAGTTTAGGTCCAGTATAGATGAGGCCACTATAAACTTGTACAAGGCTGGCGCCTGCCTGTTTCTTGGCAGCAGCATCTGCACCTGAAAGAATACCGCCCACACCAATCAATGGAATTTGTCCTTTTAATACCGCAGCAAATGCAGCCAGACATGCGGTACTTTTCTCAAATACTGGCGCGCCAGACAAACCGCCTGCTTCCTCTGCATATTCCAGACCCTCTACACCTTCACGTGACAGTGTGGTATTGGTCACGATCAGGCCATCAATCTTGAATTGCAATAATTGCTTGGCAATAAAGGCAATATCGCTGTTATCCAGATCAGGCGCCACTTTCAGTACCAAAGGTACATAATGCTGGTATTCCTGAGCCAATTCAAGCTGACGCTTCTTCAGTGTTTCCAGCAGTTCGGTGAGTGCATCACCACTTTGCAGGCTGCGCAGGTTTTTGGTATTGGGAGAAGAAATGTTGACGGTAATATAAGAAGCATAATTATAGACTTTTTCTAAACAGATGAGGTAATCATCTACTGCTTTTTCTACCGGAGTATCAGCGTTTTTACCGATATTAATACCGAGAATGCCTTTAAATTTGGCCGCTTTGACATTTTCAACCAGCTGATCCACGCCATCATTATTAAAGCCCATACGGTTAATAATGGCTTTGGCCTGTGGCAAACGGAATAAACGCGGATGAGGATTGCCGGCTTGCGGTCGCGGGGTAATGGTACCAATTTCAATAAAACCAAAACCTTGACCGGCAAGGGCGTCAATATAGGCACCATTTTTGTCCAAACCTGCCGCAAGACCTACCGGATTGGGAAATTCGATTCCCATACAGGTCACAGGTTTCGCAGCAACGTTTTGACGCATCAAGCCCATTTTATGGGATGATTTCAATAGTGATAATGTCAGCTCATGTGCACGCTCTGGTGCTAAAGAAAACAACAAAGGGCGGGCTAGAGAATACAACATATCCAGAAAAGTCTACTGCTTTTTAAGTCGGCATATTATAGGCATAGGCTGACAAAAAAACCATGCTTTGCAAATCTTTATTTTTACCGTTTATTGCATGGTCGCCGTTAATTTAATCTGTCCTGCCTCATTATTTAGTTCCATTTTCTCGATACTTAGCCCCATTTGTGCCAGCTGAGTCAGGAAATTTGCCAGTACTGCATAATTTTCATGCATGACCGCCAATTGAATTTTTCCTTCCATTTGCTGGGAAGCCACCGACAATCCTTGCTGCTGTGCGACTCGCTGTACTTTCTCCGCTGCATCCAGTTGGGTGTCCCCAGCCGGTTTCATGGTTACTGCATTACTTTGCATCCAAACAATGGTATCTTTCAGCTGATTTAAGCGTTTTTGCTGGGTATCTGCCGCCTGATGCATATACCAGAGTGCAGAACCGACTGCCGCCACAATCACAAAAACAGTGGTAAAAATCACCAGAATGCGTTCACGTACCGACAAGCTGTCCAGATAATCACTCAGTTTTTCAAAAGACTGATCCATACGATTTTGTAGCGCTTCAATGCCTTTCATTATTGAATCCTCACCAGTCCGATCGCAGCTGTTCCGCTGGCCTGAATATTCCCCAGCTCCACCTTAAAGCCTTGCTGGCTTAATTGTGTGGTCAGTGCATTTAACGTTTCTGATGAATTGGCCTTAAGCTCCATACTTAACACAGAAGCATCATAATTCACCCGTTGTGCCACAATCTGATTTTGCATCAAGACTGGCCCCACCCGACTAATCAGCTGCAATGCATGCGTATCTGCAATCTGGCTTTGACGCAACTGCCCTTCAAACTGACTTTTGATATTCTGCTCAGTGACCGGATAATTTTGTCCAAACCAGTATTTAAACTGGTCGATGGCTTGCGCGGCGGTCTGATTCGCCACTTTCTTATATTGATACCAGCGCACAGCATCATAACTAAACTGCAATACTAAAATACCCAGAAAAACCGCCGCGCAGGCTTTCCAGTAGCCGGAAATAGCGCCATTGGATTTTGCTTTAGGCAAGACATTAAACGGATGCTGTTTCGGTTTTTTCAGTACAGGAATTCCATATTGGAAAGACTCCAGTTGCTCCTGAGTGACCAGTGCTTCAAGACTACGCAACTGCTCCTGATTCAGATTGCTCACCTTATAGCTGAGATCCTTGGGCTGATAATCCAGATAAAGGCTTAGATCATCCAGCGACTGGCCGATATATTCCGACTCGCGCACCAGCAAACGTCCACCGATTTGCGCAATCACACGCTGATTGGCATCAGGAACCGGCAGCACCAAAAAGTCCGGTAACAAAGCTGCCAGCTTGACTGGGATCAGGCTTAAAGCATGTTGCAAGGTCTCAAGCGTAGAATTCGCAATCCCCATAATGCTGATCTGATCCGGCTGCTGAAAATGATGCAGCACTTTCATGGCATCTACCGGCAGCACCACGTATTCTTCGAGCAAATATTTGATGCCATCATTGCCCATTTTCTTATATTGGCTCTTAGGCAAGGTCTGCTGCAAAATTTGCACATGACGGCTCGGAAAAAACACCACCGCCTCTTCGCCATGATGAGCCTGTATATCCTGAATCAGCTGCTCAAGTGTGGCTGCAGTGTTCCAGAATTCCCCAGTTGACCATTGCCAAACCCCATTGGCTTCAGGCATCCATAAATACAACATCGATTGTGTTCTGCCGTTTTAATAAATTTTTTATAGTGTAGGACTAAAGCTTTTTATCTGTGTGGATAAGCCAGGGGCAATCACCGCCTGATCATAAATACGTGCTTCTGCCAATGCATAAGGTTGAAAAGATTCAGCCAGCAGAATGGAAGACATATGTGCCACCACATTCATATGGCATACCACTGCAATCGACTCATAAGGCAGTTGCGACAACCATTCTACTGCGACTTTGGCATCATCATCCGGTTTGATGGTATTACAGATCACGACCGGCACATCTTTAAAATAATGCTGCAAATGTGCCAGAGTTTCCTGCGCTCGCAATAACGGACTGACCACAAAGACTTCAGGCTTAATCAGATCCTTTAAGAACTGCGCAGTTTGCTCAGCCTGTTGATGACCACGCTCCGTTAAAGGTCGCTTGGTGTCATTACCATTGACCGGTGGTGCGGCCTCGCCATGTCGAACTAAAGTCAGTTGCATTTGATTTCCTTATATTCTTTTGCCTGCATGATAAGCAGCGAATATGACAATTCGCAGACAGTCCCTGTGTTATAGATCAGACTTGATGATGTGGCAAGACAAATTCAACATCACTGCGATGACCGTTTTTCATCAATGACAATGCAATATTGAGTGGCGGCGCACCTTCAAAAATCACATCATACAAGGCCGAGGTAATCGGCATATACACATCGAGCTCTTCCGAACGTGCCTTGACCTGTACAATGGTATTAATCCCTTCTGCCGTTTGCCCCAACTCAGTCGTTGCCTGCTCCAAGGTTTTACCTTTACCAAGCGCATAACCCACCTGATAATTACGGCTAAGAGGGCTGCTACAGGTAGCGAACAAATCACCCACACCTGAAAGCCCAAGGAAAGTCAGCGGATTAGCACCGAGTTTTACTGCAAAACGGCTCATTTCGGCCAAAGCACGGGTCAGGATCATACTCTTGGTATTTTCACCCACGTTATACGCAGCAGCCATACCCATCGCGACAGCATAGATATTTTTTAATGCGCCCCCGAGCTCTACGCCATGCACATCATCACTGGCAAATACGCGGAACAAAGCACTATGTAGAGCTTGTTGTACCGCATAACGCACCAGCTCAGATTGGCTGGCAATCACGGTTCCTGCCGGCTGTCCTGCCACAATTTCCTTGGCCAAGTTCGGTCCTGATAACACACCATAAGGCACTTCAGGCAACACTTCGCGAATAATATCGCTCATGAAACTAAAGGTTTTGGCTTCAATACCCTTGGTCAGCGAGATCACGGCTTGCGACGTGATAAAAGGTTTGATTTGCTGCAAGACATCCCGGAAAGAATGACTCGGAATAGCGACTAAAATAATATCGCGATCACGCACAGCCTGTTCCAGGTCTGACACCGCCAGCAGATTTTCTTCTAACTTAAAATCTGGCAAATAGCGTTTATTAATATGCGTGGCATTAATATCTGCCGCAACTGCTTCGTCACGAATCCAGATCATGGTATTGCAACCATTACGCACTGCAGTATTGGCCATTGCAGTACCAAAACTGCCCCCACCCAATACTGTGACTCTTAAAGCTGTCTTATGATCAACTGCAACCGGTTCTACCAGTTTTGAGAAATTTAATTCTGACATCTTATTTTTTAATATCCTGTTATACCCTGCAAACTAGCTGTTCTGGTTCCAGTAACTGACAAAATCACCGGTTTGAATCTCTGCGCGTGCTGGAATTGCTTTTGCTGCAGTGCCAATATAAATAATACCTGAGACCAGATCATCTTTTGAAATTCCCAATGCCTGCTTAAACAGGCCAGACTCGACTACAGCACCGCTACGCCACATGGTCGAGAAACCCTGAACCTGAAGTGACAGCAGAAAATTCTGAATGGCTGCGCCTGAACTAAGGATTTGTTCAAAATGCGGAACTTTAGGATGATCCTGCAAACGCGTTAAGGCAAGCACCAATAAGGGCGCACGAAATGGATGATTCTTGACCCGCTCAATCTGCGCTGTTTCAGTTTCACCCAAATCGACGAGCGCCTGCGACAGCAACCCTCCAAAAGCTTCACGCTGATTATCTGGAACCACCACAAATGTGGTCGGCTTGAGCCGATGATGATCGGGTGCAGTTAATGCCGCCTGAAAGGCTCTTTCCAGTTGTTCTGCATTGGGTGCGGGTGCCAGCAGATGACCAATCGATTGCCGTTGGTGAATATTTTGATGAACGATGTCAATCGCAGATTCCGTCATTGCCTTGTATATCTACACTTAAAAAACCATACTCAAGATTAGCATATTCAAAGAAAAATACGCTAGAAACTTCATAGCGATTCAGCACGCTCATCACAATTTGAAGATAAAGTTGCTTGGTTTTTCAATCCTGTGCTGCTCTATTTTTCACCTAACTCACATAGAGCTATACCAAAAATTGCCAAACCTATACAACAGCTACAAAATCTGCGCTGCTTGCTGTGTTGAAATATTCAGCATCGTATTTACTTGAGATTTCATGATGAAAAAAACAATCGCTTTCAGCGGATTAGCTATTTCCGCATTACTGCTTACTGCTTGTGCCTCAAACCCGACTGCATTGGCAGTGCAAAAGGAAAATAACCAGTATGAAGTGACCGGATTAGGTAAAAATCAACTGACTTCGAAAAACAACGCGATTACTGCGGCCAATAAAGCCTGTGGCTCTCGATCAACCCCAATTATTGTAGATGAAAAGACAGCTTATAACGGCGCTTTAAAAGGCGTGGTCGATGAACAAACAGGTCAGATGATTCAGGCAGCAGCTACTGTCCTTGGCAATATCGCAGGTACCAATACCGGTTTAAACCAGAATGACGACTATCAGACGGTGCTTACATTCCGCTGTCAGGCCAAATAAGCCAAACCATAGCGCAATAAAAAACCGCTCTTCAAGAGCGGTTTTTCTATGATCTGGATTAACAATAACCTTCCAGGCGGGTCAAAGGCAATTTTTGCCCAATGGCTTTTTCAATTTCGGGCAGATAGAACGCATCATCTTCTGCAAGGAAACTGATACTCACACCACTGGTTCCCGCACGACCGGTACGGCCAATACGATGCACATAATCATCCGACTGTTCCGGCAAGGTGAAGTTCACCACATGCGATACACCATCAACATGGATGCCACGACCTGCCACATCCGTTGCAATCATGATGTTATGTTTACCATTTTTGAACTGATCCAGCATTTTAAGGCGTTTGTCCTGAGCAATCTCGCCAGACAGCATCACTACTTTATAGCCATCACGTTTTAAATGGTCATAAAGTTTGCGCACCTGATCACGACGGTTGGCAAAAATCATGACTTTTTCAATCGGCTCATCACGCAAGATTTCTTGCAACAATTTATATTTGTCCGCCTTGGCGACCATATAAACCCGTTGCTCGACATCCGCATTGGTTTTCTTTTCCGGTTCAATTTCGACTGTGACCGGTTCAAATAACCATTGCTGCGCTAGATTCAGTACATCGTAACTAAAAGTAGCAGAGAACATTAGAGTCTGACGCTGCTCTTTACGCGGTGAGAAACGCACAATGCGCTTCACCGAAGGAATAAAGCCCATATCCAGTAGGCGGTCAGCTTCATCAATGACCAAAAATTCAATCTGATCCAACCAGACTTCTTTTTGTTCTACAAAATCAATCAGACGACCCGGTGTTGCCACCATAATATCGACAGGCGCTTTATTAAGCTGGTTCTTTTGCTTGTCAAAATCCACACCACCCAGCAAGGTCACCACATTAAGACCAGCATATTTCGCCAGATCCTGTGCATCGCTTTCGATCTGTAACGCCAGTTCACGGGTCGGTGCCAGAATCAGCGCGCGTGGCTCACCACGATAGCGTTGTTCCTGAATCGGATTATTTAACAGATCATTCATGATACTAATTAAAAAGGCGGCAGTTTTGCCTGTACCTGTCTGTGCACGGCCAATGGCATCATGTCCTGCCAGCGTGAATTTTAAAACCTTCTGCTGGATAGGCGTCATGGTGGTAAAGCCTAAAGCATCAATCGCTTTTTTTAGATTGGGATGTAAATTTAAGGTTTCAAAACCAGATGACATAAAGCGGTGCTCTAATTGGGTAATCACTAAGATAGGGATAGTATAAACAAAAAACGCCCCAAGTTATATTGGAGCGTTTTCTTTTTAGCTTAATCCGAAGATTAGTCTAATGGTTGAACTTCTTCAGCTTGAAAGCCTTTTTGGCCTTTAACAACACTGAATTCAACACGTTGGCCGTCACGAAGTGAACGGTGACCGTCACCTTGGATAGCACGGAAATGAACGAATACGTCATCGCCGCCGTTACGTTGAATAAAGCCGAAGCCTTTAGTATCGTTAAACCACTTAACTACGCCTTGTTCGCGAGCAGCTGTCATAAGTTAATCCTCATTGAAACTAAAAGAAGGACCACCCGGTGTTGCAAACAGCAGAGCAAACAAGTTTGAAAATATTATTTTTAAGCTTGTAATCATTCTGTAAAACTATCAACAAAATCCCGGTTACATCCATTTATGTAATAGGGTGAAAAACAATCACTTTGTTTATTCAAAGTCCCAAATACGCAACGAGCTTAACATGGGTTTATCACAATTAATAGATTTTTTTTAGCATTTTCTGTTTGATTTAGTTATTTTTTTCATGAAAATTGTCAAAAGACTTTATAAAGTCATTTAGATCTTCTTTTTCTTAAACTAGTTTGGTTCTGGCATCATATTTGCTACTATTTATAGCCTTTTCTGCTACCTAAATGAAACCGTAATGCTCGAAGATCCAGCGCATTTCAGCCTTATAGACGCCATGGGAAAACCGTGCCCGATGCCGCTATTAATGTTAAAGCGCGCACTAAAGGCCGGAAATCAGAAAACATTCCTGCTGAAATCATCTGATCCGCATAGCCAGACAGATGTCAGCCGCTATTGTCAGCTGCATCAGCTCAAGCTTGAATTTAAAAAAATTTCTGATACAGAGTTTCACTACTTAATTGAATCTTAAAAATTTTCAATTAAACTGTTGATCTTCACTTTCGTATACTTTTTTACATTTCTCTACCCAAATATCCATTATTTGCGGAGAGATTGGATTAAGATAAAACCTAGTTTAGGGTTATCCCGCACTTCAAGGAGAACACATGAGTGACAGCCGCAATCAGTTAATGCCCCTGTCATTATCGGCGCCAGGTGTCAACCTCGGTGCTTATATCAGCACTGTCAATCAGATTCCGATTTTAACGGCCGAACAAGAAAAAGAGTTGGCTGAACGCTATTATTATGACCAAGATTTAGATGCAGCGAAAATGCTGGTCATGTCGCATTTGCGTTTTGTAGTACATATTGCGCGTAGTTATGCAGGTTATGGTTTGCCACAAGGCGACCTGATTCAGGAAGGCAACCTGGGCCTGATGAAAGCTGTAAAACGTTTTGACCCGAATATGGGCGTACGTCTGGTGTCATTTGCCGTGCACTGGATCAAGGCGGAAATTCACGAATATGTGATCCGTAACTGGCGTATTGTGAAAATCGCCACCACTAAAGCGCAACGTAAACTGTTCTTTAATCTGCGCAGCCTGAAGAAATCATCGAAAAAGTTGACGCTCGCAGAAGCACAGTCTATTGCCAATGATTTAAATGTCACACCAGAACAAGTACTGGAAATGGAAGGCCGTCTGACGGCGTATGATGCGGCTTTTGATGCATCAAGCGATGACGATGATGAAGGTTCCACCCATGTGGCACCAGCGTTATATCTTGAAGATAATCGTTATGACCCGGCTCGTCTGATTGAAAATGAAGACTATGAGGAGCAAAGCACCTCTGCCCTGCATGAAGCCATGGATCAGCTAGATGATCGTTCACGTAATATCTTGCAGCGTCGCTGGCTAGATGACGAGAAATCGACCCTGCATGAACTGGCAGCCGAATATAATGTTTCTGCGGAACGTATTCGTCAGCTGGAAAAAAATGCCATGGAAAAAATTAAAGTGGCGATGTCATCGAATTAACACCAAATTCCGTTACTGATTTACCTCGAAAAAGCCTTCTTTGATGAAGGCTTTTTTATGTCCGCATTTTGAATTTATGCTAAGGTTGAGCGCAAACTTTATCAGGAAGATCAATTCAAATGTGGATTGCGATTTCAGCACTTAATTTGGCATTTGCAGTTATGCTCGGTGCTTTTGGTGCACATGGTTTAAAAGCGCGAGCGACTGAAGCACAGCTCGGTTGGTGGCAAACGGCAACAGATTATTTTTTCTATCATGCCTTAGGACTACTGATTCTTTCTTTACTGGCGAAAGTCATCCCTGCATTGCCCATTCAATGGAGCTTCGGTCTGATTCAGGTCGGCATTTTACTGTTTTCTGGCTCACTGTATATCATGGCCTTAGGATTACCCCGCGGTTTAGGTGCTATTACGCCCATCGGCGGGGCTTTAATGATTGCCGGATGGTTAATTCTGGCCTGGAATGCTTTAAAATACGCCAGATAAGTTTGAACAACACTTAATCATGGAGGGTTGCTAGAATGATGATTTACATCAATGGCGAACAACAGGAAACTCACTGCAAGAATCTGCTGGAACTGATTCAGAGTATGGCGCTTGAGGGTAAGCGTTTTGCAGTTGAAGTCAATGAAATGATTATTCCTAAAAGCAGATTGGGCGATACGCCAATTTGCGATACAGACAAAATAGAAATTATTCACGCGGTCGGTGGCGGCTAATACTCGGGACAATTATGCAAGATTTATTACAGATTGGTTCACGCCAATTCCAGTCACGCCTTTTGGTAGGCACGGGCAAATACAAAGATTTAAATGAAACTCAGCAGGCCATTGAAACCAGTGGTGCAGAGATTGTCACTGTCGCTATTCGCCGTGTCAATATTGGCCAAGATCCTGACCAGCCGAACCTGCTGTCAGTCATTCCTCCGGAAAAATATACCATTTTGCCGAATACCGCAGGTTGCTTCGATGCCAATAGTGCCGTCCGCACCTGTATGCTGGCGCGTGAGTTGCTCGATGGCCACAATCTGGTCAAACTTGAAGTTTTGGGTGATGAAAAGACACTTTATCCAAACGTAACCGAAACACTGAAAGCTGCGCGCACCTTGATTGACGATGGCTTTGAGATCATGGTTTATACCTCGGATGATCCGATCGTGGCGCAAGAGCTGGAAAGCATGGGCTGTGTTGCGATTATGCCATTGGGTAGCCTGATTGGTTCTGGTCTGGGCATTCTGAATCCACATACCCTGTCAATCATCAAGGAAAATGCCAAAGTTCCTGTCCTAGTCGATGCCGGTGTCGGTACAGCGAGTGATGCCGCGATTGCGATGGAACTGGGTTGTGATGGTGTACTCATGAATACAGCGATTGCAGCTGCACAAAATCCGGTATTAATGGCATCTGCGATGAAAAAAGCCGTTGAAGCAGGCCGAGAAGCTTTTCTTGCAGGCCGTATGCCGCGCAAGCGTATGGCCAATGCCAGCTCACCGGAAACCGGCTATTTCTTTAAATAAATTTTCATGAACAAAAATAAAGGACTCAATTGAGTCCTTTATTTTTGTTTTTAGTTAAGGAATCAGACCTTCATCACGCATAGCAATCTGTACAGACTGACGTTCTGCCACCTTATTACGGATATGAATAATATTTTTATATGGACTCAGATCATGCTCAATCTGGTTCGACCAGTTGGTCAAGACAAATAGATAGGCATCCGCAGGGCCAAAGTTATCATCCACCAGATAATCATTGTCCGATTCACCGATAGCTTTATCGATATAACTCAATAGACGATCAATTTCCGCATAGGCTTTTTTCTTTTCATCGTCGGATAACTTGCCACCGAAGAACACCGCATAGGCATCATGTAGTTCAGAGTTCAGATAACCTAACCATTCCAGCACTTTGGCACGTCCCATGCCCGATGGTGGAATCAGATCTTGTTTTGGATCGTGTTGAGCAAGAAACGGTAGAATTGCAACATTTTCTGTCAGGATCAGACCAGGGTTAATTTCTAACGCTGGTACATAGCCTTTAGGATTAACTTCGTAATAATCCGTACCTTTTTCTGTTTTATGTGTTTTTAAATCAACACGTTCCAAATCAAAATCGACATTAATTTCATTTAAAATAATATGAGCTGCCAGTGAGCAGGCACCTGGCGAATAGTAAAGCTTCATTTCTGATCCTTGTTATACACTTCTCAATGTTTTAAATCGCTTCTGACAAACTTTCAAGTGATCAAACCTGTAAATTGCAAAAAAGCGTAACTGTGATCTCAAGACAGTTACTCATTCAATATTCAGGATATTCCGGGCTTTTGCAAGTCAATCTTGTGTAGATTTTTATCTCTATCTGTTTAACATACACAGGTTTTCCAAATTTAGATGATATTTCGTGATTAGCCTGAAAAAAGAAGAATGGTTTTCCAATATCCGCACAGATGTATTGGCAGGTCTGGTGGTGGGACTTGCCCTGATTCCTGAATCAATTGCCTTCTCTGCCATTGCCGGTGTCGATCCGCAAGTCGGTTTATATGCCTCTTTCTGCATTGCAGTATCCATTGCCTTTTTTGGTGGCCGTCCTGCCATGATCTCTGCGGCTACAGGCGCAATGGCACTTTTGATGATTACCTTGGTAAAAGAACATGGTTTGCAATATCTGTTGGCTGCCACAATTCTGACCGGCATCATTCAGGTCATTGCGGGTTATTTTAAAGTCACTAAATTAATGCGCTTTGTATCGCAGGCGGTGGTATACGGATTTTTGAATGCCTTGGCGATCCTGATATTTGTGGCACAAATCCCGGAAATTAACCGGATGGATAGCACCGGTTATCTGTTTATTGCGATTGGTCTGGCAATTATTTATCTGTTTCCGTATATCCCGAAAATTGGCAAAGCCATTCCCTCACCTTTAATCTGTATTATCGTATTAAGCGGGTTGGCGCTGTTGTTAAGTGCAGATATGCGTACCGTGAGCGATCTTGGACAATTCCCGGATACTTTGCCAGTATTCCTGATTCCAGAAATTCCACTCAATCTGGAAACCTTGCAAATTATCCTGCCTTATTCCTTTACCTTGGCGACTGTCGGTTTGCTGGAAAGCATGATGACCACTACGGTCATTGATGAAGTGACCGGAACTGAAGGTGACCGTCATCAGGAATGTCGTGGTCAGGGTATGGCCAATATTGTCAGCGGCTTTATGGGCGGGATGGCCGGTTGTGCCATGATCGGCCAGTCAATTATCAATGTGTCTTCAGGGGCACGTACCCGTTTATCGACTCTGGTCGCTGGGGTATTTCTGCTCTGTCTGGTGGTATTCCTGAAAGACTGGCTGGCTTATATTCCGATGGCAGCACTGGTTGCAATCATGATTATGGTGGCATTTACCACCTTCCAATGGGGAGCAATCAAGCAATTCAGCAAACATCCACTGGAATTTAATACCGTGATGATTGCCGTGATTATTGTCGTGCTTGCCACTCATAATCTGGCGCTTGGTGTATTTGTCGGCGTATTGCTCTCTGCCCTGTTTTTTATTAATAAACTGGAAAGAACCGTACATGTCTATACGCATTTAAATACGGTCAATTCACGTAGCTATGTTATTTCCGGACAGATTTTCTTTAGCAGTACAGAAAAATTCTATCAGTTCTTTGATTTTAAGGAAAAGCTTGAGCATGTCGAACTGGATTTAACCCACGCGCATATCTGGGATGTGACCTCAGTGAACATGTTGAATAATGTGATCCAGAAATTTAAAGCCCAAAATATAGACGTAACAGTAATCGGTTTAAATGAAGCCAGCAGTACACTGATTGACCGTTTTAGTAGCTGATGAACGGTGATTAATAAAAGAGCCTCAATTGGCTCTTTTATTTTATCTGGAAGATCTCGCCAATTTTTATGGAGAAATACCGAGAAAAGTTTGACTTGCTCGGCTCAAGACTTAAAATACCGCATTCTGAATTTTTAGATTTGCCAAAGTTATGTCGAACGATCAATTAGACCAGCAAGTCGTAGAGCTGGAAAACTTAAGCGAGCACCGTGAAATCGTGACGTTTATGCGCCGCTCAATGCCGTTAAACACCTCTCAACGTACTGCGCTTGAACAATATGGTCACTTAATTTTGGAATATCCAGTGGGTGATTTGCGTCAGCACTTTGAACATCCAGAGCGCCCTTTGACTGTAGAAATCGGTTTTGGGATGGGCCGTTCACTGGTATTGATGGCCAAAGCCAATCCTGAGCGTAACTTTGTCGGGATTGAAGTGCATGTACCGGGTATTGCGCAATGCATTTACGAAGCAGGTGTTGAAGGCCTAACGAATTTACGTGTACTGGATGCAGATGCAATTCAGGTATTACGTGAAATGCCAGACAACAGTATCAATACTGTGCAATTGTACTTCCCTGATCCATGGCAGAAAAAGCGTCATTTTAAACGCCGTTTTGTTTCGCATGACCGTATGCCACTGGTGGAGCAAAAGCTGGAGCTTGGCGGAACTTTCCATGCTGCAACGGACTGGGAACCCTATGCAGAGTGGATGATTGAAGTATTGGAAGAACGTCCACGACTGGAAAATCTGGCGGGCAAAGGCAACAGCTACCCTCGTCCAGAATGGCGTCCGCAAACCAAGTTTGAACGTCGCGGGATTGAAGCCGGTCACAAGATTAATGATTTTATCTTCAAGAAAATTTCTTAATCCAAGATTCAAAAAAAGCGCTGATTAATCAGCGCTTTTTTATGGGAAAAATTTGGCTTTGAACCCTGCTTCGTAGATAAATTATCAGCTTCTTCATTTCTGATGACGCGTGAGAATCTGCTGGCTCAACAACTGATAGACATTTTGTAAATCTTCTCGCTGCATATTGGCTAACATCTGCTGATGCATATTCAAGATATTCTGATCACCACGCATCGCTGGGCCGGTCTGCATTTGTTTGGGATCATTCTGAGTGGCTTTATTGGCAGTTTCCAGCATTAAGGGATACAACAAACTGAAATCGACCTGTTGTACATCAACCACCTGCTTGGCCATGTCATAACAGTAATTGGCAAAATTACAGGCAAATACCGCTGCAAGATGCAAACTGAGACGTTGACTGGAACTATAAGTATAAACACGATTGCTTAGGCTATTTGCCAGTTCTAATAACAGGATTTGGTCCTGTTCATTCACCGCTTCAATCAACAGTGGCGTCTGCTGCCAATCAATCTGGCGTTCGAGACTAAAGGTCTGTAAAGGATAAAATACGCCTGCACGCGCATGCACATTTTTCAGTAAATTGAGATGGGTGCTGCCAGAGGTATGTACGATCAGATTCTGCTGTAGATACGGATGAATCTGTTCAATGACGTTGGCAATCGACTGATCACTGACCGCGATAATGACCAGATCCACCTCATGATCCAGCTGTTGAGGCTGAGCGATGGCCTGAGCGTTGAATTGCTCAGCCAGATATTGTGCTTTTTCTAGGGTTCGACTGTAGATCTGTACGATCTCATGGTGTGCTGACAATACAAGGGCAAGATGATATGCCACTCGCCCTGCCCCAATCATACTGATCCGCATCTTGTGCTGTTCCTGACTCATTACGCACAGCATGCCAATAAATAAAGATTGAGGCAATTGGCCTTGATGTTTCGAATAGACTTTAGAACTTTCGCAGGGTCAGAATCTGTTCACTTCGACCAAAAGGTCCATGAACATCATGCAGAATCCCGCTGGTCAGACCAATACCATCTTCACCATATTGCTGCACCACTTCCAGTCCCAGCCATTTACCCTGCGGCAGACGGTGCATATGAATCTGCAGGTCCAGATTCGGAAATCCCCAACCGGAATTCGGGTCCTGACGTGGCACAATGCCATTGGCCGTATCGACCATACCGAGCAAACGACTAAAGTCTGTCGTCGGTTGACCTTCTACCATGTCCAGCGAATTTCTTAGCCAGACAATGCCCTTGCCTGCACGATGGTCAGCATGTGCCCGGGTTTCAATACTCTGGATATAACCGCCCGGCCAGCAGCGCATACCCTCCCAAACCGGTAAATATTCTGGACTTTCGATCGGAAAATCTTCCACTCCAGCAATGGCCGTGGTATTTGAAGTTAGCATTCTCCACGCGCGTGCCACGATACAGGTTTTACCATTGGCACACATTTCAGCTTCAACCAGTTCAATGGTTTTACCCGGACGGATCATGCGTGTGGTAATCGAAAATTCACCAAAGGCTATCAGGCCAAAAATATCCAGCCCGACCCGACCAATACGCATGTCAGCACGTGGCTGAAACTGTTCCAGTTCGACGCATAGAATACCGGTGGCTGGCGCCATGTGCTGCTCATGCGGATTCCACGCACCTTGTGCATGAATATTAGAACGGTAATAAGCCGTAGTACTGCCATCTGCATGCTGTTCGCGCTGAATAAAACTGTAATATGCCGACATTGTTTTAATACTTCCCTGAATATTCACTTAAACTTTAGAGTTTACAAAAAGTGCTTTTATCTTTATTTTCTGAGCAAAAAGCCATGATAATCCATGATTTGACAATAAATTTTGCACTGTTTAAATCCGACTTTGGTTAAAAGCGCTTTAAAATTATGCGCAGATAACAAGTAAAAATCCTGCTCCAAGCGTTCAATCATCTTGGTACTTTGCGTTACACTCAACCCTGTCTGTTGTGCCATCTTCTGCATAGTTTTAATGTCTTGCTGATCTTCAGGTTGCATCAGATCATAGGTCAATGCAAGACCATTGGTTTTAAGACACTGATAAATAGCCTGAAAAAATCCGTTTTTTTCGGAATTTGGAATGAAATGTGCCACTAGAATGGCCAACGCAGCATCAAACGTATCCGGCTGATTCAAATCTTGGATTGTGCTTTGGATAAGTTGTACCCTTTGTTGATCTATGGAATTCAGATTTTTACTAACCTGTTCCAGCATAGCTGCTGATGGATCAATTGCAGTAAAGGTCCAGTCTGGATGTTGCTCTAATAAATACGACAATTCATAACCTGTTCCGCAACCCACTATTAATATATGTGCGGTTTCTGGGAGTTCAGTGCTGAGAATTGCTTCAATCTGCTGATGCACCAGTTCATAACCGGGAATCAGTTTACGGATATGATCGTCATAACTGGCGACCACGACTTCACTGTGAAAGTTTTTTGCCATATTTTACTCTGATTTTAGATGTTCAGTACATTCATGTATTTCTATTACCAGACCGTCGTGATCAGTAAATTCATTTACAGACATTTTAGAATCTTGCTAAATGTACAACCTCAAACTGCTAGATATATTGAACGTCCATTGCGCAGGTTTTTCGTTACTTTGACGGGGCAAAGTAACCAAACCCTTTTGTTTCACTGATATGGCATCCCTGCCATACAGTGAAACGGCGACATCCATGTCGCCGGGCTCTCTGATGAGTTGCTATTAATTGTTAGCTTTAGGATTAGTTCTAACGTAAAAAATAAAGTTTAAGCAATCTCTTTCAAGTTCAGCTCTTCACGCATAAATTCACGCAATTTGAACTTCTGCGCCTTCCCTGAAGCCGTCATTGGAAATTCCTGGAAGAAACGCACATAGCGCGGCACTTTATTGTGAGAAATATGCTCCTTACAATACTGACGGATGGTTTCTTCAGTACAAGGATCATTTTCATGCAGGATGATGCAGGCACAAAGTTCCTCACCATATTTATGGTCTGGCACCCCAATCACCTGTACATCTGAAACAGCCGGATGGGTATAAAGGAAATCTTCAATTTCTTTCGGGAACAGGTTTTCCCCTCCACGAATCACCACGTCCTTGATTCGGCCCTTGATTTTGACAAAGCCTTCATCATCCATTTCAGCGATATCACCGGTATGCATCCAGCGCGCCGCATCAATCACTTCCTGGGTTTTTTCCTGATCTTCCCAATAACCCAACATCACGGAATAGCCACGTACACACAGTTCACCCAATTGGCCGCGTGGAACCACCTTGCCATTTTCATCGACAATTTTAACTTCCAGATGCGGATGTACCCGGCCAACCGTACTAACACGTCGTTCGACACTGTCTGCCGTTGAGCTTTGTGCACTCACTGGCGCAGTTTCGGTCATGCCATAGCAAATGGTAATTTCAGACATATGCATACGTTCAATCACGCGCTGCATAATTTCCTGCGGGCATGGACTACCCGCCATAATCCCGGTACGCAAGCTGGATAGGTCAAATTCATCAAACTGCTCATGTTCCAGCACCGCAATAAACATAGTTGGTACGCCATAAGCCGCGGTACATTTTTCCTGCTGGATGGCTTTCAGGGTTTCTAGCGGATTAAACACGGCAGACGGATAAATCATGGCGGAACCATGCGTAATACAGGCCAGATTACCCATCACCATACCAAAGCAGTGAAATAAAGGAACTGAAATACAGACACGGTCTTCCGGACCTAAATGAATGGCTTCGCCGACAAAATAACCATTATTTAAAATATTATTATGGGTCAGCATGGTACCTTTCGGATTACCCGTAGTGCCGGAAGTAAACTGGATATTAATCGTTTCATCGAACTGCAATTCACTGGAGATCTGTTGCAGTTGTTCCAGCTCTTGTTCGCTAGGCGAGCTTAGTAAATCTTGAAAACGGTGGATGCCGGTATGATGCTGATCATCAATTTTAATCACATGCTTTAAATGCGGCAGGCGCTCTGCATTGAGGAATTTAATTTCAGTCTGCATCAGCTCAGGTGCAATTTTAGTCAGAATTTCCTGATAGTCTGTCGTTTTAAACTGCGCTGCAATCACCAGTCCCTTACAGGAGACTTTATTCAGCACATATTCAAGCTCGTTGCTTTTATAAGCTGGATTTAAATTCACCAGAATAATGCCTGCCTTGAAGGCTGCAAACTGGGTAATGGTCCATTCCACACAGTTCGGCGACCAGATCGCCAGACGGTCACCTTTTTGCATACCCAGTTTCAGCAGCTGACAGGCAAAGGCATTGACCTGATCCTGTAGCTGCCGATAACTCAGACGTATGTTCTGATGCATGCTGACGACTGCATCGCGATCTGCATATTGCTCGCAAGCCTGATCAAATTTTTCACCAATCGTCATGCCCAATAAAGGCTGGCTGCTGGTTCCATAGGCATAGCTTAACCGTACTTGTGTCATTGAATCGATCTCCTTGATTCTTTGTAATTCTGATTTTCAACTTTACTAATTGTTTTATGACCACGACGACCTTGTCTATGTGCCTGTTTTTGTGTGTCTATGCTGCTGAATTCCCCTCCTGTCGATGTACTGCGTTAACACAAAAATCGGCAATCTGTTTGACAAAGTGATCCTTGTAGTTCTGATCAAACATCACATTACGGGACGGATTTAAAGGTTCAATCACGACAAAGGTCATGGCACCAACCACACCTAATGCTGCCGTATTCAAATCTTCAAATTCGAATTCTCCATTGACCTTTCCTTCGGCCAGAATTTCCTTAATGCTCTGCTTAAGCAGCTGCTTACTGCGAAAACGCTCATGTTCCATTTCCGGATCAACCGGTTCGAACATCAGTGAATACGCCAATTGGGGGCTATTCATGGCACGCTTGACAAAAGTTGTAACAGATTTTTGCAATTTCAGTTTTGGCGATAAATCTGACTCGGCAATATGGTTCAGAATTCCGACTTCATGCTGAATCGCGGCCGACAAAACCTCAATTAAAATCTGGCTTTTGCTTTCGAAATATCGATAGACCAGCCCTGTAGAAACGCCTGCGCGTTCTGCAATCGCCTGAATCGATGCCTCCTTCAAGCCCCCTTGAATAATCAGTTCACGAGCAGATTCCAAAATCGACAGGCGATTTTGTTCCATTCGTTCCTGCATCAATGATGATCTTTTATAACTCATAAAATTAATCTCAACAAGATAAAATGAATTGTAAATCATTTTGTGAATATAGATTCACTTTTTTATTTTTTCGTTGTATGTTAAAACCACAAGCACAACAACAATGCTTTTTTGGACACAACAAATATAACCTCAGGATGGATGAAGAATGAATTTACAAAGCTTGGATTTCGGTTTGGATGAAACTCTAATAGCGCTTCGTGATTCAGTGGCCGCATTTTGCGCCAAAGAAATTACCCCGATTGCTCAACAGGTTGACCGTGACAACGAGTTCCCTGCTCACCTTTGGAAAAAATTTGGCGAGATGGGCCTGCTCGGGCTGACAGTCAGTGAGGAATATGGCGGTTCAAATTTTGGTTATCTGGCGCACATCATTGCCATGCAGGAAATTTCCCGTGCTTCTGCATCCATTGGGCTGTCCTATGGCGCACATTCTAACCTATGTGTAAACCAAATTAAGCGAAATGGTACTGAAGAACAGAAACAGCGTTATCTGCCTAAACTGATTTCAGGTGAATATGTCGGTGCCTTGGCAATGTCTGAACCGAATGCAGGCTCGGATGTGGTGAGCATGAAACTGAAAGCTGAAGATAAAGGCGATCATTACCTGCTCAATGGTTCCAAGATGTGGATCACTAATGGTGGTGATGCCGATGTACTTGTCGTCTATGCCAAAACCGATTTACAAGCAGGTGCCAAAGGTATGACTGCTTTTCTGGTTGAGAAAAATATGCCAGGTTTTAGTCACGGCACCCATTTAGACAAACTGGGCATGCGTGGTTCCAATACTTATCCCCTATTTTTTGACAATGTCGAAGTTCCGAAAGAAAACGTGCTTGGCGGTGTCGGCAATGGGACTAAAGTGCTGATGAGTGGTCTGGATTACGAGCGGGCTGTGTTGAGTGCCGGCCCCCTCGGGATTATGGATGCCTGTATGGATACCGTGATTCCATATATTCATGACCGTAAACAGTTTGGTCAGGCACTGGGCGAATTCCAGCTAATGCAGGGCAAAATTGCCGACATGTATTCGACCTGGCTGGCATGTAAGGCACTGGTTTATGCGGTTGGTGCAGAATGTGACAAAGCGGATCATAGCCGTAGCTTACGTAAAGATGCTGCCAGTGCCATTTTATATGCTGCTGAAAAAGCGACCTGGATGGCAGGAGAAACTATTCAGACTTTAGGTGGGAACGGTTATATCAACGAGTTTGCTGCCGGCCGTTTATGGCGCGATGCCAAACTGTATGAAATTGGCGCCGGTACTTCAGAAATCCGCCGCATGCTGATTGGCCGTGAACTCTTCAACGAAACAGCCTAAATCTTAACACTTAGAATAAAACAAGGATGTTCGTCATGAATCAGTTATCGAGCAAAATCAATATACGTAGTGAAGAGTTTAAAACCAACCAGACTGCCATGCTGCAACTGGTGGATGACCTGAAACAGAAAGTCGAAAGGATTGCCCTCGGTGGCGGCGAAACTGCCCGCCAAAAACATTTAGATCGCGGCAAGCTGTTACCACGTGAACGGATTAATCACCTGATCGATCCAGGAACGGCTTTTCTGGAAATTGGTCAGCTGGCTGCCTATCAGGTGTATCAGGATGATGTGCCTGCCGCAGGTGTGGTCGCTGGTGTTGGTCAGGTCAACGGTCTGACCTGCATGATCATCGCCAATGATGCTACGGTGAAAGGCGGTACTTATTATCCATTAACAGTGAAAAAGCATTTACGTGCCCAGGAAATTGCCGAACAGAACCATCTGACTTGTATTTATCTGGTGGATTCAGGCGGTGCATATTTGCCTTTACAGGATGAAGTATTTCCAGACCGCGATCACTTCGGCCGTATTTTCTACAATCAGGCACGTATGTCGAGCCAAGGTATCGCCCAAATTGCAGTGGTGATGGGCAGCTGTACTGCAGGCGGTGCTTATGTGCCTGCCATGTCAGATGAAACCATTATTGTCCGCAATCAGGGCACCATTTTCCTAGGCGGCCCTCCTCTAGTTAAGGCAGCTACTGGTGAAGTGGTGTCCAGTGAGGATCTCGGTGGTGGTGATGTGCATACCCGTTTGTCTGGCGTGGCTGATCATCTGGCTGAAAACGATGAACATGCACTTGCGATTGCCCGCAACATCGTGGCCAACCTGAACAAAAAGCCAAACAAGACCGCAGATGAAATCGAAGCGCCGCTGTTTGACAGTTCGGAACTGTACGGCATTGTGCCGAGTGACGCGCGCAAGCCTTTTGATATCCGTGAAGTGATAGCGCGTATTGTCGATGGCTCACGTTTTGACGAGTTCAAGGCACGTTTCGGCACTACCCTGGTGACCGGTTTTGCCAAGCTCTATGGCATGCCGGTCGGGATTATTGCCAATAATGGCATTCTATTTTCCGAGTCAGCCCAAAAAGGCGCACATTTTATTGAACTGTGTACCCAGCGCAATATTCCACTAATTTTCCTGCAAAACATTACCGGCTTTATGGTCGGCCGCCAGTATGAAAATGAAGGCATTGCCAAAAATGGTGCCAAGCTGGTGATGGCCGTCGCCAATGCCAATGTACCGAAACTGACTCTAGTGATTGGCGGTTCTTTTGGTGCAGGCAACTATGGTATGTGTGGACGCGCTTACTCGCCACGCTTTATGTGGACCTGGCCAAACTCGCGTATTTCAGTGATGGGCGGTGAACAGGCCTCCAGCGTCTTGTCGACCTTAAAACGTGACCAGATTGAGCAAAAAGGCGGAACTTGGTCAGCTGAAGAAGAAGACCAGTTTAAACAGCCGATTCGTGACCAGTACGAACGCCAAGGCCATCCTTATTATGCGTCTTCGCGTTTATGGGATGATGGTGTGATTGATCCAGCGCAATCGCGTGAAGTACTAGCCTTGAGTCTGGCTGCAGCCCTGAATGCGCCCATCCAGCCAACCAAATTCGGCGTGTTCCGCATGTAAGGGGTGACAAAATGACATATCAATTTTTACAGCTCGAACAGCAGAATCAGGTGGCAACGGTTTGGATTAACCGTGCTGAACTGCACAATGCCTTTAATACTCAAGTCATTGAAGAACTGCATGCTTGCTTCCAGTCTTTAAATAACCGTGATGATGTACGCGTGGTGATTCTGGCGGGTCGTGGCAAAAGCTTCTCGGCCGGTGCTGACCTGAACTGGATGAAACAGGCCGGTCAGGCATCACAGGCAGACAATGAGGCGGATGCGCTCAAACTGGCGAAAATGCTGCAAAGTCTGGCAACCTTGAAACAGCCGACCATTGCCCGGGTACATGGTATTGCGTTTGGCGGCGGCATGGGTCTGGCTTCGGCCTGTGATATTTGCGTGGCCAGTACCGATGCCAAGTTTGCGACGTCGGAAGTACGTTTAGGTCTGGCACCTTCGACCATCAGCCCGTATGTAATTCGTGCAATTGGTACACGTCAAGCTTCACGTTATTTCCTGACTGCCGAGCGGATTACTGCTGAACAGGCCAAAAGCATTGGTCTTGCGCATGAAGTCACTCCACCAGAACAGCTCGACAGCAAAATTGATGAAATTGTGGAAGCACTTTTACTTGGTGGTCCTGCCGCACAGAGCGCATCGAAACAGTTGATTCAACTGGTTGACCAACAGGTATTGACCGAAGATTTATTGCTTAAAACAGCACAGCATATTGCCCATATTCGCCAGGGAGATGAGGCGAAAAATGGACTGAATGCATTTTTGAACAAACAAAGCCCGGCTTGGATCAAGACCACGGCATAACAACGAGAAGGATCCTACAATGTTTGAGAAGATTTTAATTGCCAACCGTGGTGAAATTGCCTGCCGTGTGATTCGTACAGCGAAGAAATTAGGAATTGCCACCGTTGCCGTCTACTCCGATGCCGATGCTCAGGCACAGCATGTGAAACTAGCTGATGAAGCGATCTATATTGGTGAATCGCCAGCAGCACAAAGCTATTTACAGATTGACCGTATTATTCAGGCGGTAAAAACGACTGGTGCCCAGGCGATTCATCCGGGTTATGGTTTCCTGTCCGAAAATGACCAGTTTGCCCTGGCCTGTCAGGACAATAATATTGTATTTATTGGCCCGCCAGTCGATGCCATTCTGGCAATGGGTCTTAAAGCCACCTCTAAAGCATTGATGGAAAAAGCCGGTGTGCCTTTAACACCCGGCTATCATGGTACCAATCAGGATGCAGATTTCCTGAAACAGCAGGCAGACAGTATCGGCTATCCGGTACTGATCAAGGCCAGTGCTGGCGGTGGCGGTAAAGGCATGCGTCTGGTGGAACGCAGTGAAGATTTCCTGAGTTCACTCGCTTCTTGTAAAAGTGAAGCACGCTCTAGTTTTGGTAATGAAGACGTTCTGATTGAACGCTATGTAATTCAGCCACGTCATATTGAAGTACAGGTTTTTGGCGATACTCACGGCAATTATGTACATCTGTTCGAACGTGATTGCTCGGTACAGCGCCGTCACCAGAAAGTGCTGGAAGAAGCACCAGCCCCAAAAATGCCGGAAGACAAACTGGAGGCGATGCGTCAGGCGGCAATCGATGCTGCGCGTGCAGTGAACTATGTCGGTGCCGGTACAGTCGAGTTTATCGTGGAGCAAGACGGCACAGCTTATTTCATGGAAATGAACACCCGCCTGCAGGTTGAACATCCAGTGACGGAAATGATTACCGGACAGGATCTGGTGGAATGGCAACTGCGCGTGGCCTTTGGTGAACCTTTACCGAAGCAGCAGCATGAATTGCAGATTCATGGACATGCACTCGAAGCCCGTGTTTATGCCGAAGAACCGGAAAAAGGTTTTATCCCGGCGATCGGTCAGATCAGCTACCTGCATTATCCGGAGCAAAGTGACTGTGTACGTGTCGATAGCGGTATTGTCGAAGGCGACGAGATCAGCACTTATTATGATCCGATGATTGCCAAACTGATTGTCTGGGGTAAAAATCGTGAAGCAGCCCTAACCCAGATGCACCATGCGCTGGGTCAGTTCCATGTCGATGGTCTGGGTAACAATATTGCTTTTCTAGATCGCCTGGTGCTGTGTGACTCGTTTAAAAATGCACATTTAGATACTGGCCTGATTCAGCGTGAAGAAGAATTTCTGCTCAAACCTTCTGCGGATATCAGTGTCGAACTGATAGTTAGTGCCGCACTGATTGAACTTCTGTCACATCAGGCACAGAATCCCGTTCCAAGCAACCCGGTATGGCAGCAGCAAGCATTCTGGCGCTTAAACCAACAGAATAGTCATACAGTGCAATTACAACGCAATGGCATCAACCTGAAAATTCAGTTCCGCACTCAGGATCAAGGTTTTGTTGCCAGCTATAACGGTCAGCAGATTGAGATTCAAGGAAAACTCGTCGATGCCCATACTTTGGCGTTACAACTGGCGGGCAAACAGCAAAAACTGGCTTTTAGCCAGACTGAGCAAGGCATTACCCTGTTCCAGAATGGTCAAGGTTATAAGTTTAATTACCTGAAGTCTGATTTTAATAATCAGGATGAACAAGGCACGGAAAATAATCTGATCGCGCCAATGCCAGGTGTCATTACCCAAGTGCTCGTGGCAGCCAATGACAAAGTCAAAAAAGATGATGTACTGATGACGCTGGAAGCCATGAAGATCGAATATTCAATTCGTGCACCGCATGACGGCATCATCGCAAGCTCATATTTCCAGAAGGGTGATCAGGTTAAAGCCGGTGATGAACTGGTCGAGTTCCAGCCGCTGGCGGAGGAAGTGGCATGACGGATTTTGTCAAAATCGTAGAAGTCGGGCCACGCGATGGCCTGCAAAATGAAAAAACACCTTTGACATTGGATGACCGGAAAAACCTGATTTTGGACCTGATGAAAACCGGTCTACAGTCCATCGAAGTCGGCTCCTGCGTTTCAGCCAAATGGGTACCGCAAATGGCAGACAGTGATGTGCTCTTTGCCAGCCTACCCCAAGATCCGAATATTCAGTTCAGTCTGCTGACCCCAAATCTGAAAGGTTTTGAATCGGCACTGGCTGTGGGTTGCAAAGAAGTCGCGGTATTTACCGCTGCTTCTGAAAGCTTTACCCGCAAAAACATCAACTGCTCGATTGATGAAAGTTTTGAGAAGTTTGCCGATGTGATGTCAGCCGCCAAAGCCAATGACATCAAGGTACGGGGTTATGTCTCCTGTATGGTGGACTGTCCTTATGAAGGTGCGATTGATCCCAAGCAGGTGGTGAAAGTCACGCAGCGTTTGCTGGAGATGGGCTGCTATGAAGTGTCGTTGGGTGAAACCATTGGCACGGCCACCCCAGACCGGGTTAAATACGTCTGGGAAGCTTGTTTGGCTGAACTTGATGCCAAAGTGCTGGCCGGTCATTTCCATAATACCTACGGCATGGCGATTGCCAATATTTATCAGTCACTGTTGCAAGGCATTCGGGTCTTTGACTCCTCCATTGCTGGACTGGGTGGCTGTCCTTATGCCCAAGGTGCATCTGGCAATGTCTCGACCGAAGACCTGTATTACCTGCTCTCGAATATGGGCTTTGAAACCGGTATTCAGCTGGATGCCCTGATGCAGGCCAGTCGTAATATCAGTGAAGTCTTGCAGCGCAATAATCCATCCAATTATGCCAATGCCTACTGGCAAAAAGCCTGTGCTTAACAATAATCATGCTTGAGCAAAATAAACTTAAGCAACCCATAAGGATATAAACAGCAGATTTAAGTCTGCTGTAATAACAATAGAGGTGACAAGATGTCAAACAAGGTTTATGACAGCGCTCAATCCGCCTTAAAGGATGTGGTGCAAGATGGTCATACTCTGGCTGTCGGTGGTTTCGGCCTATGTGGTATTCCAGAAGCTTTGATCACGGCCCTAAAAGAAACAGGTGCCAAAAATCTGACCTGTATTTCCAATAATGCCGGTGTAGACGGCTTCGGTCTGGGGCTTTTACTGGAAACAAAACAGATTAAAAAAATGATCTCCTCTTATGTCGGTGAAAACAAGGAATTCGAACGTCAATATTTAAATGGCGAACTGGAAGTTGAGCTGACCCCACAGGGTACACTGGCAGAAAAATTACGTGCTGGCGGTGCCGGTATTCCGGCTTTTTATACGGCGACGGGTGTCGGAACCGTGATCGCTGAAGGTAAGGATGTCCGTGAATTTAATGGCAAGTCTTACATTCTGGAAGAATCTTTAACAGCTGATGTTGCTCTGGTTAAAGCCTATAAGGCCGATAAAGCCGGCAACCTGATTTTCCGTAAAACCGCCCAGAACTTTAATCCGGTCTGTGCCATGGCCGGCAAAATTACCATTGCTGAAGTCGAAGAGATTGTCGAAATTGGCGTGCTGGATCCGGACGAAATCCATCTTCCGGGAATTTATGTGAACCGGATAGTCCTGAATGCTCAACCGGAAAAACGTATTGAACAGATGACTTTAAAGGCGGAGGCTTGATCATGGCTTGGACACGTAATGAAATGGCGCAGCGCGCGGCACAAGAGCTTGAAGATGGTTTCTACGTCAATCTAGGGATTGGCCTGCCGACGCTAGTCGCGAACTATATTCCGGAAAATATCAATGTCTGGCTGCAGTCGGAAAATGGCCTGCTGGGGATTGGCGAATTTCCAACTGCAGAAACTGTCGATGCCGACCTGATCAATGCCGGTAAACAGACGGTCACTGCACGAAAAGGTGCTTCATTTTTCTCAAGTGCCGACTCCTTTGCCATGATCCGTGGATGTCATGTCAATATTGCCATTCTGGGTGCTATGGAAGTTTCAGAAACTGGTGATCTGGCCAACTGGATGATTCCAGGCAAAAAGGTCAAAGGCATGGGCGGTGCCATGGATCTGGTCGCGGGTGTACAAAAGGTCGTGGTCTTGATGGAACACTGCGCCAAAGATGGTACACCTAAGATAGTTCCAGAATGTAGTCTGCCGCTGACCGGCCAGGCTGTGGTGAACCGGATTATTACCGATCTCGGTGTACTGGATGTTAGTCCTGATGGAATTCGACTGGTTGAACTGGCACCAGAGGTAAGTTTTGAAGAGATTCAAAAAGTCACGGGGGTAGCGCTACTACGTAACGCTGCCTGATCCAGCCAGCCCTTAAGAATGAAGCATCTTAAGGGCTTTTTTATATATAGCTGTTTCATTTCAAAATAATAATCGCAGAATAAATGGATTTTAATCATGCAAACTCAACAAAATATTTTGCAGCGCTTCGCCTTGCGCGTCAGCGACTGGTCTGAAAAATGGTTCCCTGATTCTTATATTTTTGCCCTGCTTGGCGTCATCATTGTGGCGATTGCCGCCATCGGAATTGGTGCACCCGCACAGGATGTCGCGATTTCCTTTGGAGACGGCTTCTGGAGCCTGATTCCCTTTACCTTGCAGATGTGCATGCTGATCGTGGTCGGTTATGTGGTTTCCGTATCTAAGCCTGTCCAGCTTCTGATCCAGAAAATGGCGCGCCTGCCACATTCCGGTCGTGGTGCGATTGTCCTGGTCGCCACGGTCAGCCTGTTAATTTCTCTGATTAATTGGGCCATGAGTACTGTACTGACTGCACTCCTAGTGATTACACTGGCACAGCGTAAAGAGCTTAACATGGATTACCGCGCTGCTGCGGCTGCCGCGATTATCGGGATGGGTGCGACCTGGGCACTGGGCATCAGTTCTTCAGCTGCACAGTTACAGGCCAATAAAAGCAGTCTGCCTGAACCGATTTATAATCTGACGGGCGTGATTCCATTCACCGAAACCATTTTCCTGCCGCAATCCATGATCATGACGGCGGTACTGATTGTAGCTTCAATTGCGATTGCTTACTGGTCAGCACCTAAAGGGTCTGACATTAAAACCATTGAGCACTTCCCGATTCAGATTGAAGAAGAAAAACCGGAAGTATCTGCCGAAAAAAGACCGGGGGATTGGCTGGAAAATTCACCCATTTTAAGCATTCTGATTGTGATTCTGGGCGCAGTCTGGATGTTTAACGAATTTTCCAAAAGCAATCCGATTCTGGCCATTTCCAGCTTAAATACCTATAACTTTATCTTCCTGATTTTGGGCGTGGCCTTACACGGTACACCGCGAAATTTCCTGAATGCGGTATCCAAAGCCGTACCCGCCATTTCTGGGGTACTGATCCAGTTTCCGCTGTATGGCAGTATTGCCTTTATGATGACCAATGCGCTGAACTCAGCCGATCTGTCGCTGTCACATTATATTGCCGAGTTTTTCGTTTCGATTGCCTCGCAGGAAACCTTTGCCATTGTGATGGGCTTATACTCGGCGATTCTGGGTTTCTTTATTCCTTCTGGTGGAGGCAAATGGATTATCGAAGCACCCTATGTGATGCAGGCTGCGCATGACCTGAAAGTACATCTGGGCTGGTCAGTGCAGATTTATAATGCTGCCGAAGCCTTGCCTAATCTGATTAACCCTTTCTTTATGCTACCAATGCTGGGCATTTTAAAATTAAAAGCCAAAGATGTGATTGGATTTACGGTTACCCAGCTGATTTTCCATCTGCCTTTGGTACTGTTCCTGCTCTGGTTCCTGGGCCGAACCCTGACCTATAGCCCGCCAGTATTTTCTTAATTTAAGACAATAAAAAAGGACGAAAATTCGTCCTTTTTATATACGCCGCTCTCTTAATTTTCCGTCTTCTCAACCACGCCTTCATCATCTACTTCACGCACAATTCCTGTTTCGGTATTCACGACTTCAAAGGTCACGCGACGGTTCTGAAACTGCCCGGCAGGTGTCGCATTGGGTTCAACCGGCTGATCCTCTCCCATTCCAACTGCGTGTAATTGTGCAGGGTCAACGCCTTTTTGCACGAGATAACTGGTAATCGCTTGAGCACGCTGTACGGACAGCACCTTATTCTCTGCTTCGCTGCCTTGAGCATCAGCATGTCCTGTGACTTTCAGAATCACATGAGGCGCGCGTTGTAATAATGCAGCAGCTTGATCCAGCACCAGTTTATTGACTTCCGGAACTTCAGTCGATGCCGTATCAAAATTAATAATCTGTAAATTCAGTGCAGTCGCCACATCCAGTGCTTTAACATTATCAGTCTTGATACTGGCCAAGGCTTGTTCTGCTTCGCTATTGGCAGTATTAATCACGTCACTTCTATTGAGCGGCTGCTGGGTCACCACTGTGACATTTTTGGCCAGACTACGAATTTGTGCTGCCAGACGCTCAGCCTCTGCATTGGTTGCTGCACGTACCGAAACCTGATTGCCAATCCAGTCCAGTGACACATTTGGCATCCCCTGAAGCGCTTTCAATACTGATGGAATGGTATCCTGATCAATAAATTCTGAATGATAAACCTCACTGCTAAGCGCGCCACAACCAATATTATAATTAAAGATCTGTTTGATCTCATTTTGTAGAATTTCCATATACTGCGGATTATTCAGCTGTAATTGGCAACTGACAATTTCGCCATTACTGCCGGTACTTAATCGCAAGGATGCAGGCTGAGCTACTGCAACTTCGCTCGTTGCCTGGGTATTTGAATCTTCAACCTCATCCTGCATACAGCTACGAACCAAAAACAGGATCAAACCCGCCAGGATCAAAAAAATAATAAACGGCCATAAAAAGCCGGTTCTTCTCTCTTCCTGAACAATGATGGTCTGCTCCGCCAATACAGGTTCCTGATTTAAATTTTGCCCTGCCAAGGGTGAAACTCCAAGTGCTGCCAGAATAGGGCCAGCCCAAACGGGTAATGCGCGCTGAATCGAATCGGCGTGGGTTTCCAGCAAATGACTAATGGCTTCCGGAGTTGAAGCGCCCGCTTCGGTCTGCAAAAAATTCATGGTCGGCACAATTGACCGGTTCAAGGTATGTTCTATTTCGTCTTGCGGCGCGCTCTGATCAAGTTGATCCAGAAACTGCTGCTTGAGTGCCGGGTTTGCATTGAATAATTCATGAATTTTTGGATTAAGTTGCTGACCAAGATTCTCGATCCAGGCGGGACGTGAACGCAATATACTTAAAAATATGGGATAGAATTGAGCCAAAGCTTGATCTTTGGCAAATAAATGCTCGGTTTCACCTTGAAGCACAATCGCCGTAACATCGCTTTTTAAGCGTTCTATAAAGTCTATATTCATAATCGTCACCATTCTTTTGATTTTTCTAATGTTTAATATTTAATCAGTGTAACGATCCCCATTTTTTTAAAATGTAAATAATTGTATGAATATCATAAAGTTTCACTATTTTTATTGAGTACTCATTTTACCAACACAAAATTTAAAAAATAAAAAAAGCCAGCCGAAGCTGACTTTTATAAAATTGGGATCACTTAAGCAGCAAAAGTTTGAACCACTTTACCCAGCACTTTTTGATTAATTAACGGGGTATTTTTACCTTGTGACACGATACTTTCTTTATTCAGGGTCCATTCCAGTTCCGGATCTAGCAACACCCAGCCTGATTCATTTATCCATCGATCTGCCATTTGTGCAACACGTGCCGGAGCTAAGGTCACTTTTTCCACCCATTCCAGTGGAGTCAACAACCCCTCACGAATCAGTTGCAGACCAAAAGGCACATAGGTATCAAAAGCAGTGAAACCTGGCTGCGTTTCAGCAAACGGCGCCATTTTCGCAGAGCTGCTTAGCGGTTCATGATGAGTACAAATCGCATCAATCACACCTGATTTTACACCCTGACGCAGTAATTCTTTGTCCTGTTCAGAACGAAGCGGTGGACGCACATGTGCAAGAGAGTTAAATCCATCAATCAAATGATCAGTTAAATGTAACTGATGCATGGCCACATCACAGGTCACCGGTAAGCCTTTTTCCTTGGCAATACGGATCAATTCCACCGAAGCACCACAAGACAACAGACCAAAGTGTGCTCGTACTTTGGTTGATTCAATCATCAACAGATATTTGGCAATCGCCACGGTTTCAGCCAGTGCCGGAATCATCGGCAAGCCCTGACGTGATGCAATAAACCCTTCATGCACACAGCCGTCTTTGGCAATTTGTGGTTCTTCTGCATAGAACACCACCGTCAAGTCTAAACCTGCAGCATATTCAAGTGTACGTAATACCACATCATCATTGGCAAACGGCGCACTGGCATTGGAAACCGCAGTACAACCGCCCTTTTTCAAGCCCGCCATATTTGCCGGTTGTTGACCATTTAAGCCTTGGGTTTGCGCACCAATCACTTGAAGATAGATCCCACCATCCAGCATGGCTTTTTCAACCAGACCGTGAATCAGCGCACCATTGTCTTGAACAATCGGTTTTGAATCGGGTGGCGTAAACACGTGCAAAATGCCATTTTCACGAGCCGCTTTCCCTTCAGACTTAAGCGTACCGTGTTGCTGTTGACCCGGTTCACGTAAACGCGCACACAGGTCAACCATGGTTGGCATCAACCATTTGCCTTGACCATCAATCGTTTCAAAGACGTCTGCTGTTTCTGCAACGAATTTTCCATTTTCCAGATACACAGTCTGGATAGAATTAGTGTTTTGGATCGGATCAAGAACACGGACATTTTCAATTTTTACAATAGTCATGACTTCTTCCTTAACCCGCAATCGCTTCAATCAAACCTTGTTCTTGTAACTGGCCTTGCATCGATAAAGCCAAAACCGCCATACGCACTGCAATGCCATTGGTCACCTGCTTTAAAATCACAGATTGCGGACCATCCGCAATACTTGAATCAATTTCCACACCACGGTTCATTGGTCCCGGATGCATCACGATACAATCCGGTTTGGCCATGGCCAGACGTTCTTTATTCAAGCCATACATTTTATAGAACTCTGCTTGCGAGGCCAGTGCCGGAGAATCAATACGCTCGTTTTGAATACGTAAGGTAATGATCACGTCGCAGTCTTTGATGCCGTCTTCCATATTGTTAAAGAGACAAACACCATCGCCATATTCTTCAAAGCCCAATGGCAGCAAGGTATTCGGTGCAATCACCCGGATATCCTGACAGCCTAAAGTTTGCAAGGCGGCTACATCTGAACGCGCGACACGTGAATGCTTGATATCGCCAATAATGGCAATCGACATTTCTTCGAATTTTTTATTGGTTTCGCGGCGAATGGTCAGCATGTCCAGCATCGCTTGAGTCGGATGCGCATGACGGCCATCACCGGCATTAATAATTGCCACCGTTGGGCAGACATCTTTGGCAATAAAATGCGCTGCCCCTGAAGATGAATGACGTACCACAAAAATATCGGCCGCCATGGCTTCCAGATTCCATAACGTGTCACGCAGGGTTTCACCTTTGGAAGTACTCGAACGGGCAATATCAATATTGAGAACGTTGGCAGAAAGGCGCTTGGCAGCGGCTTCAAAGGTGGTGCGGGTACGGGTAGAATTTTCGAAGAACAGGTTCATCACCGTTTTACCTTCGAGCAAATTATTGGTGATCAGCTGATTTTGGTCATTAAAAAAGGACTGCGCAGTGTCCAATATTTTTGTCAGGGTTTCTTTAGAAAGACCTTCGATGGTCAAGAAGTGTTTTAGATTACCTTCTTTATTGAGTTGAATCTGGCTCGGTGTATGCAATGCCGCCAAGTGCATGAGAGATTCCTTATGCGTTAAGTCAACATATTATACAGAGATTGGCGAATTTTTATAGTTGGCCACGCTGCTACTTGTACAAAAAGCATCTGAACACTAAAAATAGAAAATCAGATTCCTTTGTATTTTTTCAATAAGATAATTTAACCCGATTTGCATCTTGCTGATTTTAAGTACAAAACTAACGGGCGCTTCAGTTTGGAGCATTCACACCCATTTCAGGTTTAACGCAGTGCACCAATATACCGATGTGACACCTGTGCACGATAGATATCGTCTTCATCCGGTTCGACCGAGATCAGCCCTTCCTGCGGGATCGGATGTGCGGATTCTGTTTGTGAGTCTGGTGCTGTTTCCGAAATCTCCAGTACCATTTTCAGGCGCTGGATCAGATGATTCAAATCTGAATCCTGGGTTTGCTCTGCCAGTTGAATCACATGCCGGGCATAATCCAGGTTCTCTGCCAGATAAAGTGCATCAATTACCCGACCGGAAACACGTCGTAAACGTGCATAAATTAAAGTGGCCACTGAAAAAGCGTCATGGTTGCGTAACTGATTCTCTAACATCTTAACCCCCATTATAAAATTGAAAAATCAGGCAGCCATCGCTACCCATCGACTGACCGCCTGATTTGCCATGTATAGAGCAAAATGCGTACCAGTTCCTCATTTTATAGTGTGAATATTATTTTTCTCTAGCACATGCCACGGCCTTTCAGAGAATTTCAAAAGCTTTCAATATAAAAATACGGTAAACTTAGCGCAGTTTTTTATTTATCTTTTTTGGTCTCTCTATTATATGAATACCTCTCCACGTTTAAGCAATTATTGGGTCACCTGTGCCGATGGTCTGGAAACCTTATTAGAAGAAGAAATACAAGGCTTAGGTGTTCAGAATATTGAGCGTTTTCCAGGCCGTTTAACCTTTAAAGGTACACTGAAAAATGCTTATCGTATCTGCATGTGGTCACGTCTGGCGTCACGTGTCTTGATGCCGATCCACACGCATGAAATTGAATTTTCTCATGATGCCCGTGATGTTGCAGAAGAACTATATGAAGGTGCTCTCAGCTTTGACTGGTCGCTGATTTTTGCACCACAAAGCACCTTTGCGATTCGTTTGCATGTCGAACGTGATATCAAGGTCAATACCCAGTTTGCGACTTTACGTGCCAAAGATGGTGTCGTAGATTCCTTTATGGAAGCCGTAGGCAAACGTCCAAGCATTGATACCAAACAGCCTGAAATTACCATGTATATTCTGGCAGGCAAGAAAGAACATACTTACTGCCTGGACCTGTCTGGCGACTCTTTGCATAAACGCGGTTATCGCCGCTTTATGACTGACGCCCCGATCAAGGAAAACCTGGCTGCTGCGATTCTGCAAAAAGGCCAGCTTAAACAGATTAATCCGGACATCATTGTCGATCCAATGTGTGGTTCAGGAACATTCATTATTGAATCACTGATGATCCTGACCGACCGTGCGCCTGGCCTGGTACGCCGTTTCGGTTTTAATGGCTGGAATGGTCATGACCATGAACTCTGGATGAGCATCAAGGCAGAAGCTGCTGAACGCCACCAAGCCGCAATGGAAAATCCATTACCGCAATTCTATGCCTTCGATGCAGACTGGGAAGCTGTGAAAGCCACCAGACAAAATATTATCGCGGCGGGTTTTGAATCCGCACTCGACAATATCATGATCGAAGAACGGACTTTAAATGACTGGCCTGATTTCCATGCAGAAGGCAAGAAAGTATTCTTCGTGACCAACCCGCCTTATGGCGAACGTCTCGGTGATAAAGCCCAGAACCGTTCTTTATACCTCGGTTTATCAGCTTTATTGCAAAAGAATTTCCCAAATCAAAAAGCGGCTGTGATTGCCTCACAAGTGGAACAGGCCGATGTGCTTGCATTCAATGATCCGCAAATCCTGCGTTTGATGAATGGTAAATTGCCGATCTATATCCGCTTCGGTACGGTTAAACCGGCCGCAGTGGTACGTCCATTCCTAGAAAGCTGGCAGCCTCAGCAGTTTGAACCGATTGAAGGTGCGATGGAGTTTGCCAACCGTCTGACCAAAAATATGCAAGCTCTAAAAAAATGGGCAGTCAAGGAACAGATCTATTGTTTACGTCTCTATGATGCAGATTTACCTGATTTTAACGTCGCAGTAGATCTGTATGGCGAGCGTTTGCATGTACAAGAATATGCGCCACCTAAAACTATTGATCCGGAAAAAGCCAAAAAACGTTTCAACCTGGCCTTACAGGCCATTCGTGCCGTGACCGGTTTGGGCCGTGATGCGATCTTTATCAAGACCCGTGCACGTCAGGAAGGTAAAAACCAGTACACCAAACAAAGTACAGCATCCAAGCGTTTTATCGTTCAGGAAGGTCAAGCCAAGATTCTGGTCAACCTGACCGATTATCTGGATACCGGTCTGTTTCTGGATCACCGTCAAATGCGTTTACGTATTGCACGTGAAGCAAAAGGCAAACACTTCCTGAACCTGTACAGCTATACCTCAACGGCAAGTTTACATGCTGCTTTGGGTGGTGCTGCAAGTACAACCAGCGTCGATCTGTCGAATACTTATTTGAACTGGTCTAAAGAAAATTTTGTTCTGAACGGCTTGACCGTGGATCATGCGGATGAACAGCATCAGTTCTTTGCCTCTGACTGTTTCGAATGGCTAAAAGAAGGTCATGAGCAATATGAGCTGATCTTTATCGACCCACCAACCTTCTCAAACTCGAAGAAATTCTACGGGACCTTTGACGTACAGCGCGACCATTTGTCCCTGTTAAAACGTGCGATGAACCGCTTAACCACTGATGGTACCTTGTATTTCTCAAATAACTATCGTGGTTTTGAGATGGATGAAGAAATTCTGGCCTTCTTTGATGTTGAAGAAATTACCCAGGAAACCATTGGACCTGACTTCAAGCGGAATCAAAAGATTCACCGTGCCTGGAAAATCCGTCATCCGCAAGTGTAATTTGATGATGAATTAACTGTCTTTATCACGATTGATATCTTCTTTATTTTTCCTGAGGTGAGTTTTAAGCAATGCTTTAAAGCTCGCCGCAACAAGAATACAAAAGTGTTGTGATGCCCGAAGTTAAAAATAAGATTAAAAAAACCCAGCCTAGGCTGGGTTTTTGTTGCAAGGAGAACCGGTTTAGTTAAGTTTCATTTTTTCGAAGATTAACTCACCTGCTTCAGCTTTTACCAGAATGGTATCGCCCGGCTGGAAGTCTCCTGCAAGAATTTTCTGAGCCAGTCCATTTTCAATACGCTGCTGGATTGCACGTTTCAGTGGACGTGCACCATACAGCGGATCAAAGCCAGCATCGATTAACTGATCGAAGGCAGTATCGTCTACCGACAAGCGCATATCGCGTTCTGCCAGACGTTGACGTAAACGGTTCAACTGGATATCGGCAATACCGCGAATCTGGTCTTTTTCCAGCGCATGGAACACTACCAGCTCATCAATACGGTTAATAAATTCTGGACGGAAATGTTCCGATACCGCATTCATCACCACCGTACGGACTTCTTCTTTAGTGGCATTACCGCCCAATTCACGTACATCCTGCGAACCCAGGTTCGAAGTCATGACGATCACAGAGTTTTTAAAGTCCACTACCCGGCCTTGCGAGTCAGTTAAACGGCCATCATCCAGTACCTGTAGCAAGATGTTAAATACGTCCGGATGCGCTTTTTCGACTTCATCAAACAAGATCACACTATACGGTTTACGACGTACGGCTTCAGTAAGCACCCCACCTTCTTCATAACCGACATAGCCCGGAGGCGCACCGACCAAACGGCTCACCGAATGTTTTTCCATAAATTCCGACATATCGATACGCACCATGGCATCGTCGTTGTCAAACAGGAAGTTCGCTAAGGCTTTGGTCAATTCTGTTTTACCCACACCCGTTGGCCCCAGGAACAGGAATGATCCACTTGGACGGTTCGGATCTGACAGACCGGCACGTGAACGGCGCACCGCATTAGACACCGCAACTACGGCTTCATCTTGCCCTACCACACGGTTATGCAGAAATTCTTCCATATGTAGAAGTTTGTCACGCTCGCCTTGCAGCATTTTCGCCACAGGAATTCCTGTGGCTGCACTGACCACTTCTGCGATTTCATTGTCGGTGACTTTGTTACGCAGCAATTTTGGCGTTGCACTTTCATCGGCTTTTTCAGCCAGTTCAAGCTGCTTTTGCAACTCTGGTATCACGCCATATTGCAAACGCGCGGCCTCGCCCAGATCACCTTCACGTTGCGCTTTTTCAAGTGCTGTACGTGCCTGATCCAGTTTGATCTGTACGTCTTTATTGCCTTCGACCAGCGCTTTATCTGCACGCCAGACTTCTTCCAGGTCATGATACTCTTTTTCAACTGTGGCGATCTGATCGGACAAGTATTGAATCTCAGCTTTGGCACCTGAGTCTTCATCTTTTTTCACCGCTTCCAGCTGCATTTTTAACTGAATCAGACGGCGTTCCAGTTTATCTAAAGCTTCTGGCTTAGAATCGAGTTCCATTTTGATGCGCGATGCTGCTTCATCAATCAGGTCAATGGCTTTATCCGGCAACTGACGGTCGGTGATATAACGGTGTGACATTTTCGCAGCAGCAATAATCGCGGAATCCAGAATCTGTACCCCGTGATGGGTCGCATAGCGATCTTTCAGACCACGCAGAATCGCAATGGTATCTTCCACGCTTGGCTCATCGACAAGCACTTTCTGGAAACGACGTTCCAGCGCTGCATCTTTTTCAATATACTGACGATATTCATCCAGTGTGGTCGCACCGACGCAGCGCAGCTCGCCACGGGCCAGCGCAGGTTTCAGCATGTTACCGGCATCCATCGCGCCATCACCTTTACCGGCACCCACCAAGGTATGCAACTCGTCGATAAACAGGATGATTTCGCCTTCATGTTTGGCAATATCTTTCAGAACGGCTTTTAAGCGTTCTTCAAACTCACCACGGTATTTGGCACCGGCCAGCAAAGAACCCAGATCAAGTGATAAAACACGTTTACCTTTGAGTCCTTCAGGCACTTCACCATTGATAATCCGCTGCGCCAGACCTTCGACGATTGCAGTTTTACCGACCCCTGGCTCACCGATGAGTACCGGGTTATTTTTGGTACGGCGTGATAAGACCTGAATGGTACGGCGGATTTCATCATCACGGCCAATCACAGGATCAAGCTTGCCTGCCAACGCACGTTCAGTTAAATCAATGGTGTACTTATTCAGTGAATCACGCTGATCTTCATGATTATTGCTCATGACTTTTTCATCGCCTCGAAATTGATTAATCACTTGGCCTAAAGTCTCTGCCTTTACGCCAATACTATTTAATAAGGTTTTGGTATTTCCGGTTTCTGCCAGCGCCAACAGCACCCAATCCGTAGATAAAAACTCATCTCCGGCTTTTTGCGCAAAGCTGTCTGCCAGATGCAATACTTTTGCCGCTTCAGGACTGAGGTTGATATCTGCTGATGGATTGGTCAGGGTTGCCGCATTGCTCAATGCTGTTTGCAGCTTGGTTTGTAGCTCACGCAGATTAGCACCGGCCTGTTGCAGCAGGCTGACATTGGATGCTTCGTCCATCAAGGTGGCCAAGATGTGAATTCCATCAATCGAAGTATGGTCCTTGCTCATGGCCAACGATTGCGCATCGGAAAGGGTTTGCTGCAGGCGATTGGTAAATTTTTCAAAACGCATTCTTGTTATTCCTCACAACAAATTTTCTACTTGATGGATATATGGGTACGCTTGATAAAATTTCAAATCATTTTTATATATTTTTCAAAAACTTAATTTATATTAGAAGACAGATATCAGTAATAATATTGGTATATATAAAGCAGATTTCAAGAGCGCCAAATAGAATTTTTATCTGCTTGTTCAGATGACCTGTATTGAATTTCCTTTCTGATCAATGAAGACGACTTAAATGTGTCGCATCCGTTCCAGAACATCGATTACTTGGCTGAATCCTTGCGGCGTTTGGATCAGCCTACGTGGTAACTGATCATCTAGAGAGCGATTGGGTGAATTGATAAAAAGGCGCATTACTTCAAAATCGCCACCAGCAAGCTTAAACAATTGCTGATAATAAAGCGAGTGCCTGTTTTCCTTCACTCGTATGCGGAGCTAAATCATCCATTTGCACAAGCGATAATACCTCTTGCTCCGGGACGCCGAGAATGGCAGCAAGTTCCGATTGCGTAAGCTGTAATTGCTCGGCTATTCGACTCGTGGCTTTCACTAATACTGTAGTTGGTAATGTCGTGGCTTCTGGATTCATTTTTTAAAGCTCATCTTCTTATGTTCATTTGATTATGCCGTTTTTAATTTCTGACATCTAGGTTGTGTGGACTCAACTTTGTTAATTCTTAAAATAAAAACACCCTCATAGGAGGGTGCATTTCAATCAGCACAAAGTTAAGGTGCAGGGTTCGGCTGCTGACGGTGAATATCTTCAATAGCTTTAAGAATTTCTTCTGATAGATCGATTTCAAATGCCTGAATATTTTCTTTCAGCTGATCCAGATTGGTCGCACCGATAATGGTACTGGTCACAAAGAACTGCTGCTTGATAAAGGCCAAAGCCAATTGGGTAAGACTTAAGCCATGCTGTTCTGCCAGCTGGGCATATTGCTCGGTTGCCCATTCACTTTGCGGATTGCTATAGCGGCTAAAGCGGGAGAATAGCGTTACACGTGCATTGGCAGGACGCGCACCATGACGGAATTTACTGGTCAGATAACCAAATGCCAAAGGTGAATACGCCAACAAACCTACATTTTCATATCGGGCAATTTCTGACATGCCAATTTCATAAGTACGGTTCAGCAGGTTATATGGGTTTTGTACACTGACAAATTTGGACAAACCTAATTTCTCTGCGAGGTGCAGAAATTTCATCGTGCCCCACGGGGTTTCATTGGAAAGACCAATATAACGGATACGGCCTTTTTTAATTTCATCCTGCAAGGCAGTCAGGGTTTCTTCCAGATCCGTTACGGCACGGTCTTCTGCCGCTTCAGCATTGCCATAACCCAACTTGCCAAAGAAATTGGTTGGGCGTTGCGGCCAGTGTAACTGATACAGATCAATATAATCCGTTTGTAGGCGTGACAATGACTGGTCAATGGCTGCTGAAATTTCATCGGCAACGAAACGGGTTTGACCATCCCGGATATGGCTACCACCTTGCGATGGTCCGGCAATTTTTGAGGCTAAAAAGAGTTTGTCACGGCCACCACGTGCAGCGATCCAGTTCCCGATAATACGCTCGGTAGCACCTTGCGTTTCAGGTTTTGGCGGTACCGGGTACATTTCCGCAGTATCCCAGAAATACAGTCCCTGATCTAAAGCATAATCCAGTTGCTGAAAAGCCTGTTCTTGCGTGTTCTGCTCACCAAAGGTCATGGTGCCCAAACAAATTTCTGGCAAAAGAATGCCGGTATCCGCCAACGGTCTGAATTGCATAAAAACATCCTGTGAATTTTATTCAGTGAATTGAGATCAAGTGGGCTATAGCCTATCGGAATTATAAGGGGAGCTTAAATCATCTTTTCTGAGAAGCTTGTTCTAAATTTTTATGTATTAAGTAATGACGCATAAAAAAGCAAATCCGAAGATTTGCTTTTTAATATCTGGATTATTCGTCTATGGCACCATCTGCCACTGCTTCAGACGCTTCTTCTAGTGAAGCATCAAAGATCAGGATGGCTTTACCATCGGTTTCGATCATGCCCTGCTCTTCTAGCGTTTTCAGTACGCGACCCACCATTTCACGGGAACAGCCAACAATACGGCCAATTTCCTGACGGGTAATACGAATCTGACGGCCATTCGGCAAAATCATCGCTTCTGGCTGTGAAGACAGGTCGATCAGGCAACGTGCAATCCGGCCTGAAACATCAATAAATGCCAGATCAGTGACTTTACGTGTGGTATTTTTCAAACGACGTACTAATTGAGCAAATACCGCATAGCTCAGATCAGGATATTGCTTGCTGATTTCGTGAAAGTTTTCATAGGTAATTTCGGCAATTTCACACACATCACGCGTACGAACTTCCGCAGTACGTTGTGGATTAACCTCGAATAGACCCATTTCCCCAAAGAAGTCACCCGCATTTAAATAAGCCACGACAATTTCACGATCATCATCTTCACGAAGAATGATAGATACAGACCCCTTCAGAATTAAATATAAAGATTTAGATTCTGATCCTGCATCAATGATCGTGGTACGTTTTGGATAACGATTAATATATGCACGTTTTAACAGTGCTTTCACGGATTCTGGTAATTGCCCCGGAGAAAGCGCATCAGTGCTTAATTGTGAAAAGTTTGAAGTCATGCTAACAGTTCCGATTATGGATAATTTATAGATCGCACAAGACCTAATGTGAACTTGTCACACAGTGGGATTGAAATTCCGTATCAACCCAATTTATGTTAGTGTACAGTTACTTGACAAATTTATAGCTTTTTTTAGGTAGTTGCAATGCAAACAAGCGTTCATTGGTTAGAGAATGTTGCTTTTGAAGCAAAAACTCAAAGTGGTCATAGCCTTATCATGGATGGTTCAGCTGAATACGGTGGTGAAAACCGTGGTCCCCGTCCTATGGAACTGCTTTTAACGGGTCTGGGCGGTTGTGCGTCTTTTGATATTGTTACCATTTTAAAGAAGGCTCGTCAGGATATTACCGATGTACGCTGCGAATTAAAGGCTGAACGTGCAGATACAATTCCGGCAGTATTCACGAAAATTCACTTGCATTTTGTAGTGACCGGCAAAGCGATTAAAGAGAAACAGGTCGCAAAAGCCGTAGAACTTTCTGCTGAAAAATATTGCTCTGCCAGCAAAATGCTGTCTGATGGCGGTGTTGAAATCACCCATGATTATGAAATAATCGAAGCAGAATAAAATCTAGATTCTGTAAAAAAAGCGGCTGGAAAAGCTGCTTTTTTTGTATCAGAAAATTGCCTTTTCTCAGAACCGCTGAACTGAATACTGATTGCCATCTTCAAAGCTCAAGATATTTTCTGGAAATCTTAAGGCGCCGAGTCGATGTCTGAACGCGACACCCTGTTGACGATCGAGATAGCGTTTACCCACTGAATAATCCACACAAAATACGTTTTGTTGCTGTCCATACCATTGCAGTGCATCGATCGATTTGAGTAAACCGGTTTTTTCTTCAGTAGATTTAAAGTTCCGCCAATAATGTCCAGTAATGACTGGAATTTGGTCGGTATAGCTGTCCCACCATGGCACGCGGTCGATCATCCGCCACCTTCCACCGGCATAAATCGGTTCTAAGGCGATTTTTTCCGCACCAGAAGTAATGACCCGAATCGGATTGTGCATTTGCTCACGTAGCTCTTTTTCTGCGAGATGTTGCAATAAAGGTAAAGTTGCAGCTGGGTCTTTGAACTGGTGTTGGTATTGTTGCTGTTCATTCTGTATTAATTCATTAATACCTAAGGCTTGCAGATCCAGCGCTGTATGCTGAGCAAAATTAGCATAGGCTTCACCAAGTGAAGTAAAACCAGAATTGCGTAATTGATCAATTGATCCTTGATGCCAACAGGCATGCACAACACGCAGCTGCTCCGACTCCAAGGCCAACGATAAGCTATTTAAAAAACCCAGAATCCATTGTCGATCTTTGACTGAGGCTTGGATCGAATCAAAAGGTTTCAGATCATCCTGATGCGGTGAACCAAAAAACCAGCCATTGCCTTCCCGCAAAGTATCGGTCAACAGGTTCAATTCATGATTACCCATCACACATTGTGCATAGCCTTCATCTACCAGCTGTTTGACGCGTTTGATCACCGCAATACTGTCTTGCCCCCGGTCACATAGATCATCGACAAAAATTAGTTTGCGCTGTTCTGGATGATGACCATTCCGGTCATAACTTAATACCTGGATCAGTTGTTCCAGCGCGGCAATCTCACCATGAATATCCCCTACGATATCCACGGGACCAGTGAAAGCCTGCTGTATAAATGAGTACTTCATTTATGCATCCTGAATTAAGTCTAAAACAGAATATATCCCTAATAAGTATCCTTTAAATTTATGAAGATCTAAATACAGAATGAATCATCATTTAAATAAATCAATGTTCAGTATTGTAAGTTTAAGTGAAATCATGAGCTTAATTTTTATGAAGACGCTTATCTTGTTCTTAAAAGTATTGGCAAATGCCGACTATGCTGCTTGAATATTTAAGAGCTTGATCTGATATTTTTATATTTGATATTTAGTTCAGTGGAGGCTGAAATACTTATGAAATAAAAAAAAATTACATTTCAATAGCGTAATAAAAAAAGCCCATTCTTAGAATGAGCTTTTAGAATCTTGGTAGGTATAAGCAGACTCGAACTGCTGACCTCTACGATGTCAACGTAGCGCTCTAACCAACTGAGCTATACACCTAGAATGCTTGGCATATTATAAATTTTTCCGACCGAAAACAAGCCTTTTCATTTAGTTTTTAAAACGTCCGCGCAAGTTTTAAGCAAATCCTTGAATTTTTTCACTTCTTGCTCAGTTGTTGAGATTCCCGAGTACAGATTTTTTTCAAAGATTTGGATAGCTTGAATAAATGCTGTCTGGTTTTCAACCTGAGTCTGTTGGGATAAACGCTGCATCCAGTGATGAAAAGTTTCAGCGGGCTGTTTTTTGAGATCGTCAGCTAAAGATTGATTCAGTTGTTGAATCGCACGATCAAATGGAGGTTGCGCCTGTCGGGCTTTTAGATAAATTCTGAAGATATAGGCCAAAATCAATAGTGCAATACTGCCCAGTAAAATTATGACACTCGAATAAACTGAACCGAGTCCTAATTTTGATAACCAGCTCTGTTGTGATTCTGCATTATAACCCACCACCTTACTTTGCCATTGGTAGCTGGCATAATCGCTCCAAACACGTAGTTTGGTGATCCATAGATTATGTTGCGAGTTCCAGGTCGACTGATTTGCCGATCCCCATGCATCCTGCGAAAGCAGATTTTGCATGCCATCATCTATGCGCTGTGGAGCAATCATAGCGGTTGGATCAAAGCGCTGCCATTTCTGATCAATCCAGACCTCTGTCCAGGCATGCGCATCGAGCTGCCGGACTTCCCAGCTCATGCGATCTGGTGCCAACTCCCCCCCCTGATAGCCGGTGACCACCCGTGCAGGAATCCCGACATAACGCATCAACATCACGAAACTCGAGGCATAGTGTTCACAAAAGCCTTGCCGGGAATTAAACAGGAACTCATCAATCCGGTTTTGTCCTAATTGGCCCGGCTTTAAGGTATAAACAAAATTATTCTGCTGATACCAGTTCAAGACTTTCTGTACATAACGCCGAGGATCTTCCGCACTTTGCGTATAGAGACGTTGTGCTAATTGTTGCGCTCGCGGGTCAAGTCGGCGCTGCACCTGAGTATTCGTTCGCTCGATATATTGCGTTGGCAAAGCCTGAGGGTCATATCCCGTTCCGATCCATTGTAACGAAATCGGTTCAACACGTTGCGTGAGCCGTCTCGGCACAATGCTCCAATCCTGACGGTTATAATAACGGCGTTCCACAGGTATCGATTTTTCCAACCCCATGATCCAGAACACCGAAGGATCCGCAGCCAGATATTGGTAGTTCCAGCCTGTAGGTACGGGTGAAGTATCCATCGGTTGTCGCATTAAAGGCTGCTGATTGACGAAACTGCTGGTCCAGCGTTGCCCATCATATTCATCTAGCACCAAGGCTCGCCAATAGAGTTCTGAGCGTGGCGGAAGCTTGCTGATATCACCAATAATCCGGAAAGCAAGGGCACTGGATTGGGATAATTCAGCAATATCCCCAGGTGACATACTATCGCCAATGCCGGTCACACCCTTATTTTCAGGAATGGGAATATGCCAAAGTGGTGGCAAGCGCGGAAAGAAAATAAACAGCAAGATAAAAAATGGAACAGCGTACAAGATAAACTTGCCCACATGTTTGGCATCCTGTTGCAATGCTGCGCGCTGAGTGATCTGCTCCTGCTCAAAATCGCTAGTCTGAATCCGGTACAAACCAATCAGACAGCTGATTAAACACAGCACGATCACAATCGCCATCCCAAAAGATTGGCTATATAGGAATGAGCTGGCAGCAACAAACAGGGCAAAATTAAACAGAATAATCAGGTCACGTTTATTTTTACTTTCCAGTGATTTAGCAAATAAAAAAGTAGATAAAACTGCTACCCCAGCCTCAACACCAATAAAACTATGATGGCTCAAATAAATACTGCCGAGTGCCAAAGCCGTCAGTAGAAAAGTGCCCGTTTTGGGAAATGGCTGCTGACGTTTCAGGAAAATCCAGATACATACAATACTAATCGCAAAAATAATACTGAGTAGAACCGGAATAAATGCCATCTGGGCGATGAGAATCAGGCCCAAAGTCAGCACAATCGAGGTACGGATTTTTGCATTGATCATGAATTTACCCGCCTTAGGCCTGCGCCAACAATTGTTTGGCTTTCCGCAGTTGTTCTTCACCTGCGCCCTGAGGCAATTCGGCCTGTGGCAAATGCAGACTATACGCACATTGCTGCTGCTCGCACTGCTCGACCAGACCCATCACAAATTCAAGTTTTTCTTCATGTGACTGACTCGGCATATGTGCATAATGAATCTCGATACTGTGTTCATCCTCATATTGCTCAAAGACTTTGACATACAGGCCTTGTCCACGCGCAAACTGCTTCCAGGACACCGCCTGCAAGGAATCACCTGACTGGTAATTGCGCAATTCAAGGAACTCATCCATATCCGGTTCAAAACGGTTGAAATGATATTTATTTTCTGTGCTAAAAACCTCAGCTTTAGGCGCGATCCAAGCCGAATGCTGATGATAAAGATAGGTCCAGGCTCGAACTAAACCAAAGGGATAAACCGAATAAATCTGAATCACCGGGTAATCAAACTTGCCACGTTGCTCTGCATAAAATGGCAGAATAAATTGCTGCTTTGCTGCATTCAGATAAACTTTCGCTAGCTGATTCCCTGCTTTGATATACAAATAACGGGGGCGAAGTTGCTGTTGTTGAAAATAAAGATGCAGATTCAGGCTATGACCGACCTGCCCCACATCATCTGCGATCAACTCAATTTTCAGGTCATGCAATTGCTTAAAAGTCAGATAAAAACTGATACACAGCACCGCACTGATTAAAAAGCAGAAACCTAAAATCAGGTTATTGGCATAGTTCACCCCAGCCACAAAGGTGATGAAGATCAAGACCAGATACAGATAGCCCTGTTGATAAATAAATACCAAGACATCTTTCTGCGAGAGCTGTTTCTGCTGTGAAAATTGAAAGCGTTTGGCCAGCCATTTTTGCCAGGTTTTATCCAAGAGAGGACTCCTTTAGCTGACCGCAACCTGTTGTATGACATTAAAAGTTTCAGCTTCACTCAACCCCAGACGATGCGAAGTCACCGCGACAAATACAGCCTGCACATCATCTGGTGTGACAAAAGCACGTTGCTGAATCAAAGCATACGCTTGTGCTGCGCGCTTCAAGGCCAGAAGGCCACGCGTAGAAAGTCCATGACGGCTTTTACGGGTTTCTTCTGCCAGATCAAGCAAATATTCCTGAATCGCTTCACTGATAAATATCTGATGCGTCAGACTTTGCAGATCCAGAATTTCATCTTCGGTAAAAATATGCGCCAGACTTGCAATCAGGGCAAAACGGGATTCCTGCTGTAATAACAGTTTTTCTGCATGGCGTGATGGATACCCCAAAGATAAACGCATCAGGAAACGGTCTAGCTGGGATTCCGGCAAAGCGTAAGTACCACTTTGGAATAGCGGGTTTTGTGTCGCAATCACCCAGAAAGGTTTCGGTAAGGCATAGCGTACGCCATCAATGGTGGCATAGCCTTCTTCCATGGCTTCGAGTAAGGCACTTTGGGTTTTGGGACTACAACGGTTGATTTCATCTGCCAGTAAAATCTGAGTAAAAATCGGGCCTTGTTTAAACTCGAACTGATGTTCTTTCTGGTTAAACATGTTAATGCCGATGACATCACTGGCCAGCATGTCATTGGTAAATTGGATGCGCTGGAACTTCAATCCTGCTAGATGTGCCAGACTGCTGGCTAATGTGGTTTTACCCAACCCGGGTAAATCCTCAAATAAGACATGTCCGCCTGCAATCAGACAACAGAGTGCCAGTGTGGTCTGGGCCTGCTTATCCAACACAATGGCATTAACTTCTTCAAAAAAACGCTGGATCTTGGGTGCATAACTTGCAATCTTTTGTTCAAGCACTGTATCGATGTGTGCAATGTCGTTATTTTCCTTTTGTTTCATGCCCCAGATCACAATAAATTCCTTAATAAAACATGGCCTAAGATTAACATACACTGAAATTTAAATTTTCCCAAAAGATCAATTATCTGTCTGTGTAACTAAGTGAAAAATAGTTATTAGAAAATGACGAGGATTCAAATAATAGAAGAGTCAAAATGATCAGGTTGAAAAGAAGTAAGAAGCGCAGAAAACAAATAAAATGATCGACACAAATAGCGATCATTTTTCTTTTCGCGCCAATGTCAAAATATCGACATACGCTTATTTATCTATTTGAAAAGAATCATACTTAAAAGGTATAGAGACTTAAGTGATTCCCTGGATTTTTATAAAAATTTTCTCGGTTAGCTCAATCAATGACATCAGATTTAACCGAATCGTCTATTTCCCTAGCAGTTTTAAACAATAAAAAAGCGCCCCGAAAGGCGCTTATTATGACTTAACAATTAACACGGACACTTCTTCATATCACCGCCCGCAGATGGATACCGGGAATCCACACAGTGACGATAAAATGTTTTCGGGTCCATGGCTTCCAGATCGGGATGATGCTTGCGCATATGCTCCACATAGGTCTGGTAATCAGGTACACCGACCATCAGACGGAAACTTTGCTGCAAACGTTGCCACAAGGTCGCAATCCGCGACCAGTTTTTCGGATTCAGTATTAAATCCTTTTGTGACATTACGGTCATCTTGATGATTTTATAAATCATCGTTTTCCCGCTTTTGGCAAACTTCAGATTCATAATATTCCCCTTAATGACCTTTCGCTGGCTGAATCTCTTCAGGATCGCGATAAATCGCTTCTGCTTCATGTACAGATGGCTCAGGATTTGCCAATGCACGACGGATCACGCGAATTGCAGCAAACAACATGACAAAGGCTACAATCATAAAAAAAGCACAGAGTGCAGCATTAATCTGGTTCGACATCGCTACCGTCTGCATTTCTGCCACAGTTTTCGCTGGCGCTAGGATTTCATTATTGGCAATCGCCGTGTTGAAACGATCTGCCTGCGCCAAGAAACCAATCTTTGGATTTTCGTGGAAAATCTTTTGCCAGCCTGCTGTCATGGAAGTGATGAACAGGAACACTGTCGGGATAATTGTCACCCACACATATTTCTGTTTTTTCATCTTGAACAGAATGACAGTACCAAGAATGAGCGCCATCGCAGCCAAAATCTGGTTACCAATACCAAACAGCGGCCATAAACTGTTAATCCCGCCGAGTGGATCGACTACGCCCTGATAGACGAAGAAGCCCCAGCCTGCCACTGCAACCGCAGTACCCAACAGGTTTCCGAAGAAATTATGTGATTGTTTTACTGCTGGAATCACAATACCGACAGTATCCTGCACCATGAAACGACAGGCACGCGTACCCGCATCTACAGCAGTCAGGATGAATAGTGCTTCAAACAAAATCGCAAAGTGATACCAGAACGCCATCATTTCACGACTGTTGAAAATTTCAGTGATGATATGTGCCATACCAATTGCAAAGGTAGGCGCACCACCAGTACGTGACAAAATCGAGTTTTCACCGACTTCTTGTGCCAGTAAGGTCAAGGCTTCAGGCGTTACCACAAAACCAAGGGTTCGTACTGCTTCTGCTGCACTTTCGGCTGTAGTACCGAGTAATGCGGCTGGTGAGTTAATGGCAAAGTAAATTCCTGGATCCAGAATTGCAGCACAGATCAAAGCCATGATCGCTACAAAAGATTCCATCAACATACCGCCATAACCGATCATACGGATATCGCGTTCGTTGTTGACCAGTTTCGGTGTCGTCCCTGAAGAAACCAAGGCATGGAAACCGGAAATCGCACCACACGCAATAGTAATGAACAGGAATGGGAACATAGAACCTGCGAATACAGGACCAGTCCCATCAATGAATTTGGTAATCGCTGGCAGTTTCATTTCAGGCATGGCAAACAGGATACCCACGGCCAAACCTGCAATCACGCCAATTTTCAGGAAGGTCGACAGATAATCACGTGGAGCAAGCAATAGCCAGACTGGCAGTACCGATGCAATGAAACCATAAATGATCAGTGCCCAAGTCAGCTCAGTGCCAGAAAGCGTAAAGAACGGACCCCAATATGGATGTTGTGCGATGTTTTCACCGTAGATAATGCCCAGCATCATCAACACAAAACCGATAATCGAGACCTCAGCAATTTTACCCGGACGGATAAAACGCATATAGATGCCCATAAAGATCGCAATCGGAATGGTGGCTGCAATACTGAATACACCCCATGGACTGTTGGTCAGGGCCTTCACCACCACCAGTGCCAATACCGCCAGAATGATGATCATCACGCCCAAGGCACCGAGCATCACGATAATACCGGCAAAAGTACCCAGTTCCTGTTTTGCCATTTCCCCCAGTGAACGACCGTCACGACGGGTGGAAATAAACAGCACCAGGAAGTCTTGTACCGCACCGGCAAGCACCACACCGACTAACAGCCAGATCGTACCGGGTAAATAGCCCATTTGTGCTGCCAAGATCGGACCGACTAAAGGACCTGCACCGGCAATCGCTGCAAAGTGATGGCCAAACAGAACGCTTTTGTTGGTCGGCACATAGTCCAGACCATCGGCCAGACGATGCGCAGGCGTTAAACGGCGTTCATTCAGCTCAAATACTTTGGTGGCGATAAACAAACTGTAGAAACGGTAAGCAATGCTATAGACACAGGCGGCGGCAAGCACCAGCCAGACTGCATTGACATGCTCACCCCGACTCAGTGCTAGAACTCCAAAAGAGACTGCACCCACAATGGCTACCAAAAGCCAAATCATTTTCGAAGTCAGCGTCGACTTCTTTTGTAAAGTTTCCATTCAATCCCTCATATTGTGATGCATACAAATCAGCGTGATTGTTGTTGTTCGAGGTACTGCTGTTTTCCCTTGCGACTTTACGCCTGTTCTTTCGCTTTTCCTCTAAGACTTTGGCATAAAAAAAGGGATGATTTAAATCATCCCTCTCGATAATAGTCTATTTTCAAACCATTATGCACGTTCTAAATAATCACCAGTACGGGTATCTACACGAACGCTTTCTTCTTGCTGTACGAATAATGGAACACGTACCACAGCACCTGTTTCAAGTTTCGCCGGCTTACCACCACCGCCAGAAGTATCACCACGAACACCTGGATCAGTTTCAACGATTTTCAATACCACGAAGTTTGGTGGGCTCACACTAAGAGGCACGCCATTCCATAACATGATGGTACATTTTTCGTTAGAATCGTCTTTTAACCATTTTGCAGCATCGCTCATTGCTGTTTTATCAGCTGCGATCTGTTCAAAGGTAACAGGATCCATGAAGTTCCACATTTCGCCATCGTTGTACAAGTATTCCATTTCTACTTCAACGATATCAGCAGCTTCTAGTGAGTCACCAGATTTAAATGTTTTTTCTAACACTTTGCCTGATTTAAGGTTACGTAATTTTACGCGGTTAAAAGCTTGGCCTTTACCTGGTTTTACGTATTCATTTTCCATGATTGAACATGGGTTGCCATCAAGCATAACCTTAAGGCCTGACTTGAAATCATTCGTAGAATAATAGGCCATGACTGGCGCACTCCAAACTTACTAACTTTAATCTATAGATGCTATGGGCTGTTGCGATGTCATTTAGCAAGTCTGACACGAACATTGAGTTGCCACATGCACATTCATTTGATGTTGCGTATTCTAAATGAGCAATACACTTTGCCGCAATGAAAAAATCCGCTTTCACCCGCTCAGGCTGTTTAAGTTACAATCAGAAATGAAAATCCTTTGTTTATTCATGTCTTGCTCAACGTTAAAATACCATCAGGCGAGCACCAAGATCAGCATAGCTGAATCGCTCTTTATTTTACAGCGCAGTGGATTATTGCGCTTCGGCACAAACTGTTAAACTGCGCCCATCAGGCTTTGTCCTCTCACTTATTGTTGTTAATCTTCCAGCATGACAGACTATTTATATCAAGAACAAAACTGGCAATCACAGCTCAGCGACCTGATCACTGATCCCCGCGAACTGCTTGAAGTACTGCAACTTGCACCAGAGCAACTGCTCTCAGGTGCCATTTTAGCTTCTGAACAGTTTAAGTTGCGTGTGCCGCGTGCTTTTGTGGGCAAAATGCAGGTCGGAAATCCTTTAGATCCGCTTCTTTTACAAGTGCTACCCCATCACTTGGAACTGGAAGAACATCCGGGATTTGTTACCGACCCCTTGGGCGAAGAACAAGCCAATCAGCAACCCGGCGTACTGCATAAATATAAATCCCGTTTCCTGTTGACCTTGACTGGTGCCTGTGCAGTGCATTGCCGTTATTGTTTCCGCCGACATTTCCCCTATCAGGAAAATCTGCCTAAAAACGAAGACTGGATAAATATCAAGCAATATCTGGAAAGCCAGCCTGATATTAATGAAGTAATTCTGAGCGGCGGTGATCCATTAACCTTATCGAACCGGAAATTAAAAACCTGGATTGAACGACTAGAATCAGTACCACATCTCAAATTCTTAAGAATACATTCACGAGTTCCTATTGTGATCCCCAACCGAGTCGACGAAGAGCTACTTAGCATGTTAAAAAACAGTAGGCTACGTATTATTCTGGTGGTACACTCAAACCATGCATCGGAGCTGGATGACTTCACTTGCAAGCGTTTAAACCAACTGGTTCAACAGCAGATCACCGTTCTGAATCAGGCGGTCTTATTAAACGGGGTGAATGATTCTGCTCAGGTTTTAGTGGATTTAAGCTATCGCTTGTTTGATGCCGGGGTCATGCCTTATTATTTACATGTACTTGATAAAGTAAAAGGTGCGCATCATTTTGATTTGGTGCCTGACCATATTAATGAGATTTATACAGAAGTTTTAGCGAACCTTCCGGGGTATTTGGTTCCTAAACTGGTTCGAGAAATAGCGGGCGAGAAGAATAAGACACCGCTTTTTGGGGTTTCAACATTTTTGAGTTAAATAATAAAGATGAGCACGCATACTTCAGACATTTTTCAGACACCGACGGAACTTAAACGAGAGCAGTTGAGCTTTTGCCCAACCACTGCCAAGGCTTTGCAGGAATGGGTTGCGGGGATTTCGATTCTACAGCTGGGGAATTCATCCAAATCCCTGTTTAATGCCTTATTGGAAGTTTCCGAGCTGAAATGTACAGAAACCCTGCGCTTTGACCTGATTCAGGTCTTGCATCCCACCCTTGAAAATGTCCTGACCAGTCTGGAAAAGCATTTCGTCAATCAGGGCCTGATCACTTCCGACCGGAATGACCAGATTATTGAGCTGGCTATGCTGCTGCGCAGTCATTTTGCCAAAATTTATATCGATATCGTCAAACGCTGTAATCATCAGCTGACCCATCAGAAGTTTTCGCTATTTTCTCTAGGCAAAAAGAAGAGCATTCAAACTGCCCGGATGGTGTCGATTTATTATGCCCTGCAACAACTCACCCTTCTGTTATATCAACAGCATATGCTGTATAGCACGCCAGGTCTGGGACAATGGCTGGCTGCCCATCAACTGCTTGAATGTGCCATAGACAACAATTTCTATCAAAGTAATATCAATCAGGTATTAGGCACCCAGCATGAAATCCAAAATATTGCACATGCCTATGCACAGCTGATTTTACTGGATATCTTCAATACTCATCAGATCCGGCCTGCAGAAATTCAGGGCCTGTATCTATGCAGTTTTGACTGGGCCAAACTGGTGCAGATCTTGCCGAAGGAAACCACGCTGTCCCGTTATGTGGTCGATGCCAGCAAAGATCATCCACCGATCTTTAATACCCATCAAGAGCCACAGTTTCAGCCGAGCTTCTATATTTCCACCCAGAACCTGATGGATCATTTAACGGGTACTCAAAGCAAAAATGCGCAGTATCTGTCGCGGAATGAAAAACTGTTCCTGACCCCTGCACTGCATTTTCATATCTACAATCTGCTCTCGAACAATGTCGAGCGTCGTCATGAACGTTATGAATATTCAGCACAGATCAATATCTGCTTTGGCTTGAGCGTGGCGCATTTTTACCTGTCTAAAGGTAAAAACTTCAATGAAACCCTGGAACTCGATGCCAATTATAATTTCCAGAGCGAAAGCAGTTTTGTCAGCTCGATGGAAAATACGATTCCAAGTGCCTTTAGCAGTATCAAGGCGCTCGATCGCGAAACGAAACAGATTCATAGCGCTGAAGTTCTGGATATTAGTGTCAATGGTTACCGGATTAAATGGACTGGTATTACACCTGCCAATTTAAAAACTGGTGAATTTATTCTGGTTCAGGAAAAAACCCAGAGCCAGTGGCGTGGCGGTGTGATTCGCTGGATCAAGCAGTCAACGGATAAGAGCCTAGAAATCGGGCTGGAAATTTTGGCACAAGAGCTCTTTCCTTGTGCAGCTTATACCCGTACCGAACGTCATCATGTCAACTATCAGCCTGCCCTGTTGGTGAAAATGACGCAACTGGATCAGGTCTCGACCAGCCTGATTGTCTCTGGTTCACAGATGTTTAGGGAAAAACAAACCATTCATTTACGTCTCGGTCAGGAAGAACTCAAAATCTATCTGACCAAAGCACAACTGATTACGCAGAGTTTCATCCGTTTTGATTATGAATTATTGAATGATCAGGAAGAAGAGATGATCGAAAACTTTATCGATCAGCACATGAATGAAAGCAGAAATCATGATTTATGGGAAGCATTGAAGTGAGAAATCCATTATTGTCTAAAAAGTTAAAACGTACTGAAACACGTTTACTGATTATTGATGATAATCAAATTAGATATAACCAAATCCGTGATCTGCTGACCAGTAATGATTATCAGGTGGATGCTGTCCTGCTGGATGATCTGCAATCTTTTGAAAAACAATTAAATTTCAACTGGGATCTGATTATTTTTGGACGTGCCTACGACCTGAAATATGAACAGGCCTTAAGTTTGGTGCGCCTTTCGCAGCAACCTAATCTGCCGATGATTTTGCTTAAACCGGATGATTACCAGGCTGAACAATATGCGCAATATATCCGTAAAGGGGTATATGACATTCTCAATTTTGACTACCTGGAACGCTTTTATGTGGGACTGGTCCGAGCATTGTCATTTAGCCGTTTGTCACAGTCTCAGCAACATTTAATGACTGAGCTGGAAACAGCACAAATTCAGGCACAATCTTTAGTAGACGACAGCAACCGTGCTGTTGCCACCATTCAGGAAGGGATTCATATTCAGGCCAATGCGGACTACCTGAAACTGTTTGGCTTGCAAAATGAAGATGAGATTATTGGCCTACCGCTTCTGGATCTGCTCCAGCCTTCAGATTTGAATGATTTTAAAACGCGTTTCAAAAAGATTTCTCAGGGTCAATTTGATTTAGGTCGAGTCGAGATTCAGTCTCTGAATCCGCATGTGTCCGCATCTAACCCATTAAAATTGGAATTCTTGCCTTCAACTGCTGAAGAAGATGCAGTGCAAATTAGCATTGATACCCAATCTAAAACAGTTTCTTCTGAGAAGACTCCTGGAAAACCAAGCGTTTTTCAGTCACTTAAACGTGAACTGAACAAGCAGTCTGCACCAGTGAATGCCTTGGTCACTTTCTCTTTAAGTGCATATGATCCGGAAGTTCTACAGTCTGACTGGACCACTTTTAATGGGTACTTTGATGCAGTCAAAGAATTCCTCAAGGAACAGACCCATATTCCCCTGTTTAAACTGGAATATGATGTCGTTGTCGGTCTGTTCCAGGCAGACTCTAAAGCAATTCTTGAATCCAAACTGATCAGTTTAAATGCCTTAAGCAAACCGCAACTCATTACAGTGGGACAAAAGTCATTCCCTCTAAATTTGCGCTTAGGCTATGTCACGCTTGAACAGGGTTTACAGGATGAAATGCACTGCAATACGCTGATTGGACAAGCATTCTCGACATCTTTACCTCAAGCAGAAGCTGTACCTGAATTTAAACTCGACATTCCAGCCTCACTGAGCAGTCCAAGCTCTTTAGATATGCCGAGTATAGACTTCAGTGTTGCTGAAACACCAGTTACCAGCTCAACAGTTGCAGCTGTCAGTCCAGCAGTCACCTCTATTCCTAACGCTACACCTTCTATTTTGAAAGCCTTAAGTGAATGTCTAGAACGTGGCGAGATCCATTTAAAGTATCAGCAACTCTATGATAAAGAAGATACGCGTTTATATACCTATGAAGTGACCAGTGGCTTTATTTTTGAGAATAAATGGCAGGATATCTCTAGCCTTTTAGAACTTCATGAAGATGATGAACTGTCCATTAAACTGGATCGCTGGATTCTGGTTGAGGCCAGTAAACAGCTACACAACTTTATTACCCAGTATCCTGATGCAAGCTTAATTGTCAATTTGAACCGTGCCGTGCTATTTAAAGACCGCACCTTCCCGGAATTTATTTCCAAGCTGATTACGATTATTCGCAGCAAAGTGAAGCACCCGCTAATCTTGCAATTCTCAGAAGAAGATATTTTACTGAATCAGCAAGATGCACAAAAATATCTACGAGTGCTGTATGAACATGGTGCGCTGATTGCACTTCGTGATTTTGGTCAATCAATGTACAGTCCAAATTTACTGCGCGAACTGGAACTGGATGGTGTTAGCTTACATTCGAGCTTAACCAATATGCTTAATAAAGACACCGAGATTGAGCAGTTACAGGAAAAAATCACCAGTTACAACGAAATTAAGCCACTCAATATCCTGATTCGTGAATTAAATGATATGACACTTTTCGCGAATGCCTGGAACGTGGATGCCCGCTTTATTCAGGGGAATTATTTCCAGAAAAAACTCGATCATTTGATTGATGTACAAGATCACTAAGATCTTGTACAAGCCTGCGCATTTAGGAAATCGAATGATAATTTTTTAAATTGCAGGCACAAAAAAAACGGGCTTAAAGCCCGTTTTTTCATTTTGGGTATTAACGTTTAACAGAACGTGACATACCAGCAAAACGTTGTTTGAACTTGTCGATACGACCGCCAGTGTCAACGTTCTTTTGCTTACCAGTGTAGAATGGGTGGCAAGCTGAACATACGTCTAGATAAAGAGTTTCTTTACCAAGAGCTGAACGAGTTTCGATTACGTTACCACATGAACAAGTAGCAACTAAAGTTTCATATTTTGGGTGAATATCGGCGCGCATCGTCGATTACTCCATTAGATTCAAGAAGGTTTAGCTGTCATCGCTATTGATCACTCTCAAATGAGGAAGCAGGAACATCGTTCATGCAGATCAACACCACAACAGACCATTCTTTTGGCCCACCGAGACGGATACCGTCAGAGCTAAGCACAACAAGTGGGCGTCATTATACGTGAAACGAATTCAATATGCGAATTATTCTTCAGCTTCTGATCCAGCCTCTTTGGCCCACAGATTGGCAATAATCCCGCAGACCATCAACTGAATCTGATGGAAAATCATGATCGGCAGGACAATCATGCCCAGCGGCTGGCCAATAAATAAAATTTGCGCCATCGGTACTCCACTGGCCAGGGTTTTTTTAGAACCACAAAAGAATGCCGTTTTCTGGTCAGCGCGGCTGAAGCCCAGCCAGCGTGGAATATAAAGTGATAATAACATCACAATGGTGAGTAACACCGAGCAAGCCAGCAATAGCAGCAACAAGGTACTCAGGCTCACTTCATTCCACAGACCAGCCACTACGGCGCTACTAAAAGCGCCATACACCACCAGTAAAATCGAGCCTTGATCGAAGACCTTGACGATTTTTGGCATTTTCATCATTTGTGGATAGATCCATGGACGCAGAATCTGTCCTAAAATAAACGGCACCAAGAGCAGCAGTGTAATCTGGATAATCGATGAAGTCGGATCAAAACCATGATCAGATTGACCGAGAATAAAAAATGCCACCAATAATGGGGTAATAAACATACCGATCAAATTGGAAAAAGAGGCGCTACATACCGCCCCGGCGACATTGCCATGAGCCACCGAAGTAAATGCGATCGAGGACTGCACAGTGGATGGCAGGAAACACATAAACAGGAAACCCCAATATAGTTCCTGTCCGAGCATCGGTAATAAAATCGGCTTGGCCAAAAGTCCGAGAATTGGAAACAAAGCAAAAGTTAGCGCAAAAACCAAAGTATGCAATTTCCAGTGCATAATGCCTTGCAGCACAGCTTCACGAGACAGTTTGGCGCCGTGCAGGAAAAACAGGATGGCGATCGCTCCTGTCGTCACCCAGCCAAAGACTTCAGCCGCCTGCCCCGAAACTGGCAACACACTGGCTAGCAAAACCATCACAAACAACAGTATCGTAAACCGATCCAATGCCAAGAACTTAAGCATATCCCTATAATCCCTCAGATTTTATTGTTTGATATAAAAATGCCCGGCTATCTTAACAGATGCCGGGCCCATGCTATGCACTCAGATTGATGTAATATTTTCATCTATACATGAATGCATTTCATATATCTCGCTACATCACACTTAGTTATTACGTGCATTGTTGTCTTGCTGGATCAGCTCGATCTTGTAGCCATCTGGATCTTCTACAAATGCAATTACAGTCACGCCACCTTTCATCGGACCGGCTTCACGCACCACATTACCGCCACGCGCTTTAATCTCTTCGCAAGCCTTGTAAGCATCATCAACTGCAATCGCGATATGACCATAAGCATTGCCCAGTTCATAGCTGTCTGTATCCCAGTTATGCGTCAATTCCAGTACGGTGTGATTTTCTTCATCGCCATAACCGACAAAAGCCAAGGTAAAACGGCCCTCTTCGTAATCACGCTTACGAAGCAAAGTCATGCCAAGTACTTCAGTATAGAACTTGAGAGATTGTTCTAAATTGCCTACACGTAACATGGTATGCAGCATGCGCATATTAATCATCCTTCTGTACAGATTGTTGTTGGTGTTCACCGAGCAGTTTTGCGACCCAAACCACCAGAATCAGGATCGGAATCCCGATTAGAGTAGTCATCAGGAAGAAATTCGGATAACCGATATTGGTGACTATAGTACCCGAATATCCGCCTAAAATCTTAGGGGTCAAAGTCATGAGTGAGCTAAAAATCGCATATTGAACAGCGGTAAAAGACACACTGGTCAAGCTCGACAAGAATGCAATAAACGCAGCACCAGCCAGCCCAGCAGCCAGATTGTCGACAATAATAGCAAAATAAAGCCACTTGTCGCTATAAGGTTTAATTACCTTACCACTGACTTCGACTGTATCTGAACTGCTGCCATCTACGACCGCTAAAGGCTGAATATCGAGATCTAGATTCTGGGTACTGGCCAAGTGATCATTGACCTGATAAACATGTATGGTTTGCTGTAGTGCTTGACCATCTTGCATCAGGACGGCACTGATAATATGTGCAGGTGACTGAATCAGTTGTTGTGCAGGAATCGCTGCAGTAAATACGCCTTCACTTTCGAGTTTTGCCTCAATATTCTGATCATTGATTTGCAAAACAATTATTTGATTCTCTTGTAGTGCTTCCCCTACATACTGGCCGCGCACCACAATGGTCTTCTCCTGTTCAGCTACAGTGATGGTATTGTCACTGGTGATCGGCAGGATCTGTAACTGGGTGCTGCCCTGTTGTGCGGTCAAATATGGCATATTGACCTGCACAGGCGCTTGATTGGTATTATCTGTATTAAGATAAGCGGCTGAGACTTGCAACTGTTTACTCTGCGCCAGCACTGCACTCGGTACATCTAGCTTCCAGTAACCCACTTCATCGGTCTCTGCCTGATAAACCTGATTACCGGCTTTAACTTCCACAGCTGCCAGTTTTTCACCAGACTTGACCAGGCCGATAAAAATCAGGTTGGTAGAACAGGCCAGTACGGCACCGACAAACATCAGTTTCATGATGTTCATCTTCTGGGCCAAGAGCCCGCCAAGGAAACCACCGACTAAAGAGAAAATCACCCCATAGACTTTAACGGCCTCGGCAATCTGTTCTTTACTGAAATTCAGGTCCTGATAGAACACATTGGAAATGACGCCGGCAATAATATCGGAAACCCGATAAAAACCGATCAGCAATAACAACACCAATGCCAGTTTCAAGCCATAACGTTTAAAGAAATCTGCAACCGGATTGACCCAGGTTTCATAGGCCATTTGCTTGTTAACCGCACCCATTTTTACCAAGCTTGCACCAATCGCAAAGGCCACTGCACCCGAGCCAACAAAGCGCAAAGCTTCAAAACAGAACAAGGCAAAGGTATCTTGAATGGCGAATTGTTCGGTGATGCTGGCCACCAGATTGCCCGAATAGATATAGCTCAAGACAAAACTGATCACCGCCACAAAAAATACGGCGACTAAACGGAAATAATCACTGCGCACATAGTGTTTTCGCACACGGTCAACCTGCGGCTCCCGAATGGACAGTGTGGTGATAATACCGACCAGCATGACAGCAGCCATCGCCAGATAGGTCCATTTCCAGGCATCATAGATATAGTTGCCTTTCGCAGTTCCCAAATAGGCCGCCAGAAACAAGGCACCAGCACCGGCCACAATCATCCCGATCCGGTAACCTGCATTATAGGTGGAAGCCAATACGGTCTGCATCTGGGTTTCCGCCAGCTCAATCCGGTAGGCATCAATCACAATATCCTGCGTTGCTGCGGAGAAACCAAGCAGGACTGCACCGAGCGCCATTTGCTGTAAATGTGTGGCACCCAAAGCCGGATCAGAAAAGGCCATAATGGAAATGGCACAGACAATCAGAATCTGCGCAATCAGCAACCAGGCACGACGACGTCCCAGAGCCTTGGTCAGAAATGGGACAGGAAGTTCATCAATGAGCGGTGCCCAGACGAATTTAAATGAATAGCCCAATGCGGCCCAGCTAAAGAAAGTTACTGCACTTTTGCTGATTCCGGCCTCACCTAACCATAAAGACAGACTGGAAAAAATCAGAAGAATCGGCACACCAGCCGAAAATCCCAAGAACAGCATGATCAATGCACGTCGATCTAAAAATGCTGTAAATGCGGATTTCCAACCCGTCGTTTGTGTTGTCATTGCTTTATTATTTTCCGCAGAAAAACCAATTGCTGCTATTCAATCCTGTAATAGCGTATCTTTCAACAAGATTTATATATTTATCACATTTCCGGTTTTTTATTTTCTGGCAAAAGCGACATGTTGGCTTGAATTTTTCAAGTAAATCTGTATACCTTAACTCTCATCAACGTAATATTTCGTTTTGGATTTTCAACAGTGACCCAGAGACTCGATCAAATTAATTCTTCTATTGCCAGCAACACCAGCACAACTCCACAAAAAATCCGCTCAGATTTACTTATCTCTGCATTTGAACAAAGCGAAATTAAAAATACTCTGGACCATACCCGGTTAACATCCACCCAGCTGACGCACATTCCAAACTTAGAAAAAATTCCTGCGTCAACCAAACGGATCAAGCCCCTGAATAACTTTTTGGGCCAAGATCGCGCACGCGCCTCAGTTGAGGCCGGGATTGCCCTGCCTTATTCCGGCTATAACATTTTTGCTGTCGGTACCGCAGGTCTCGGTAAACGCACCATGGTGAAGCGTTTGCTGCAACAGCACGCCAAAACTATGGAAACCCCGAATGACTGGGTGTACGTCAATAACTTTCAGAACCAGCGTCAGCCGATTGCGCTAGAACTGCCCTCAGGTCAGGGCCCAAAATTCCAAGCCATGTTGAATCAAAGCTGGCAAACGATCCTCAAGCAGCTTGAGCGCCGTTTTACTGCAGAGACCTATCACAACCGCATTGAAATGATTCGCCAGGAAACCGGGGATGAGCAGCAGCAGGCACTGATCGAACTGACCAAAGAAGGCGCAGAACTGGATCTGAAGCTAATCTCGCGACATGATGAGCACTGTTTTGTTCCTGTGCATCTGATTGATGACGAATTGCAGGAAATGTCTCAAGAAGATCTGAATGCCTTAAGCAATAAAGATCGTGCCGAACTGGCGTCCAATATGCGCTATATGGACAAGAAACTGGAACGTCTGGGTTTGCATCTGGGTGATCTGGAAGATGATGCACGCGATCGCGTACAGATCCTGAACCGTGATATCGCCAAACAGGTAGTCTTACCGCGAGTTGAACAGATTCTGGCGAAATTCAAACATGTGAAAGGTCTGGAACATTACCTGAAATACTATGCCGAAGACATCATCAACAATGTCGAAATTGTGCTGGAACAGGAAGAAGATGATTTCACTCCGGCACTGTTCAGTCGCGTTCCTGCACGTTATCAGGCCAATGTGATTATCACACACAAGCCGAACAGTGGTGCACCAGTGATCTTTGAAGATTTTCCAACGCATTACAACCTTTTGGGTCATGTGGAACAACTGACTCAAAATGGTACGATTACCACGGACTTTACTTTGATTCGTCCAGGTACCTTGCATAAAGCTAATGGCGGCTTCCTGATGCTGGAAGCGGAACAATTGCTGGAACAGCCGTATGCATGGCAAGGCTTGAAGCGCGCGCTTAAATCGGGGCATTTAAAACTGTCTTCACTTGAGCATATGATCACGCTGACCGGCAGTATTTCGATTGAACCTGCCTCAATTCCCCTGAATATCAAGGTCATCTTGCTGGCTGAGCCTGAAATCTATTATGAAATTTTAGAGCTTGAACCAGAGCTAGGCAGCATCTTTAAAATCCGTGCCGATTTCACCGATACATTACAACGTAATGACAATAACGAGCAGGCTTATATGCAGCTGATTGCCGACTATGTGCAATCGGATAAATTATTGCCTTTTGACCGTTCTGCTTTAGCCGCCTTGCTCACAGATTCCAGCCGTCAAGCCGAAGATCAAAGTTCATTGTCATTACATGCTCTGACGCTGGGCGATCTGATCCGTGAAGCACATCATCATGCCTTCCAGGCCGGTGACAAGATGGTTTCAGAAAAACATATCAACACCGCACTGGATCACCGTAAATATCGTCTCGGCTATTTACGTGAACTGTATTGGCAAGATCTGACTCGTGGTACTCAACTGATCGAAACCCGCGGCCATCGTCTGGGCCAAATCAATGCCTTGTCCGTCATTCATTATGCTGATGTCGAATTTGGTCTGCCTTCACGACTGACTGCTTCGGTGTATCAAGGTGGCGGTGATATTCTGGATATCGAACGCAGTGTGGAACTTGGTGGCTCTTTGCATGCCAAAGGCGTGTTACTGATGTCATCCTTCCTGAAAGCGCATTTTGGTCGTGAACAGACCTTACACTTCTCTGCTGCACTGGCCTTTGAACAAAGTTATGGTCAGGTCGATGGTGACAGTGCCACTGTTGCGGAACTTTCTGCCTTACTGTCGGCCATCAGCCAGTTACCGATTGATCAGTCCTGGGCCATTACCGGTTCCATGAACCAGCTGGGACAAGTACAGCCGGTAGGTGGTGTGAATGCCAAAATTGAAGGTTTCTTTGATGCTTGCAAGTTACAAGGTCTGACCGGAAAACAAGGTGTGATTATCCCGCGTCAAAATATGCAGCATCTGATGCTGCGTAAAGATGTCACCATTGCTGTGGAAGAAGGTCAGTTCCATATTCACGCGATTGATACCATTGATCAGGCGCTGGAAATCCTGATGGCGCGTCCTGTCGGTACCTTGGATAAAAAAGGTCGCTATAGCAAAAATTCAATCTATGCCGCAGTGATGGCACAGCTGGATTATTGGCAAGCGATTGAAGATGGTGCCGAACTGGTCGAAGTACCGAAGAAAAAGAAAAAAAAGAAGAAGAAAGACAAGAAGCAAATCGTCGAGCCACAAACTGAAGTTGAAGCTGATGTTTCGACAGTTGAACAGCCGGATGCAGCGACAGAGGATTAACTCTGACCTTGACCTAAGCAAAAATAGAGACAAAAAAAGCGCTTCTCAATGAAGCGCTTTTTCACATCTGGACTTAATTTAATACAAAATTAAGCATCAACTGCCGGGCTGTACTGTTCAACTAAAGGCTTTAATTCACCTTTTTGGAACATGTCGAGCATGATATCACTACCGCCGATCAACTCACCATTGATCCAAAGCTGTGGAAATGTCGGCCAGTTGGCGATTTGTGGTAACATCGCGCGAATGTCCTGGTTTTCCAGAATGTTTACATAAGCAAACGGACGACCAATTTGACTGAGTGCTTCTACTGCACGTGCAGAAAAACCACATTGTGGAAATTGCGGTGTGCCTTTCATGTAAAGAAGTACTGCGTGTTTTGCAATTTGGTCACGAATTAACGCTTCGGTATCGCGTGCTTGTTCAGTCATTGATAAATCCTCAACTCATCTGTCTCGCATTATACCCAAATCTAGGCAAAACAGTATGTCTAAAGCAATAATTCCAATTTTATTTACAATTACCCTTTAAATCTGAGCGGGTTTTTGCTTATATAAGTTTTTCTTTCCACCTAACAGTTAAGAGTTAGTCATGAATAATATTACCCTCGCACCGGTACAAACTGATCAACCGTCTCATTTGATGCCTGTTTTTGGCCGTCAACCGATCAGCTTTGTCCGAGGACGAGGTGCATATCTTTATACCGAAGATGGTACAGAGTATTTAGATGCATTAACCGGCATTGCGGTATGCGGTTTGGGTCACGCTCATCCCGTCATTGCCGAAGCGATTGCTGAACAGGCAGCGACCCTGATTCATACCAGCAACCTGTTTGAAGTACCTTGGCAAACCGCTGCTGCACAAAAACTGGCTGAAGTCGCAGGCATGGAAGAAGTATTTTTCTCGAACAGCGGTGCAGAATCCAATGAAGGTGCAATCAAAATTGCACGTAAATTCGGTCATATGCAAGGCATTGCTTCACCAAAAATTATTGTTGCTGACCAGTCTTTCCATGGTCGTACCCTGGCCACCCTGTCTGCTACAGGCAATAAAAAAGTGCAAGAAGGTTTTGGCCCGCTGGTTGAAGGTTTTATTCGTGTACCTTTTGGTGATATCGAAGCAATTGAAGAAGCTGCAATCAATCATCCGGATATCGTAGCGATTTTGATTGAGCCTATTCAGGGTGAAGGCGGTGTGAATACCGCACCTCAAGGTTTCAGCTATTTAGAAGAAATCCGTCATATCTGTAACCAGCACAACTGGCTGATGATGCTGGACGAAGTACAAACTGGTAATGGTCGTACCGGTAAATATTTTGCTTACCAGCACACCAATATTATTCCGGATGTACTGACCACAGCCAAAGGCTTAGGAAACGGTTTCCCGATTGGTGCAGTGATGACTCAAGGTCGTGGTGTCGGCGTATTAACTGCTGGAAATCACGGTTCTACCTATAGCGGTACAGCACTGGGTTCGCGTGTGGTCTATACTATTCTCGATATTATGCAAAAAGAAAATATCGTCGCGAATGCTGCTGAAAAAGGTGCTTATATCGTTGACCAGCTACGCAACAAACTGGCAGATCAAAATGTCATCGTACGTGGTTTTGGTCTGATGATCGGGATTGAATTACCAAAAGAATGCGGTGATCTGGTTGCGATTGCACGCGATGAATACAAGATGATTATCAATGTCACTGCAGGCAATGTCGTTCGTCTGTTACCTACCCTGAATATTACTCAGGAGCAGGCAGACCAGTTGATCGAACATCTGGTAAAAATGATCAAAGCTTATTTGGCATAAAGTCCTAGCCTAAAAATTAAAAAAGCCGCTCTAAAGCGGCTTTTTTATTATTCTGCATTCTATGATGCGTTTTGTAACATACGTCCGCCAGAGATCTGGCTAAAATATTGTTTCAAGGTATCAAGACAACGAAGAATTTTTGTAGGTTGTTGTTCACGTTTCGGAATAACCGCATACAGTGTAATCGGTGGCAGTCTCCATTCAGGCAGAACTTCAACTAAAGTACCGTTAAGCAAATCCTTTTTAGCATCAAGATATAAAACCTTGGCAATCCCATTGCCCTGCAAGCACATCGATTTCGCAACCAAACCGTTATTGGTACTGAAACGGGATTTCAGTTCAAATTCGGCTTTTTCTGCAGTATTTACATGCTGAAAATGGTAATACTGATGGTTTTTAAGCTGTGTCAAAGGTAAGACCTCATGATTTTTAAGGTCATCAGGTCTCGAAATAATAGTGCTTTGATTAATATAACTCGGTGTCGCCACCAGAATTTGCTCAATCTGTATCAATGGCACAACCTGAACATTATGCTCATCATTTTTCTGTTCAAATCTTAGGGCGATATCAACCCGCCCATCCAACAAATCAACCTCATGATTGTTTGTTTCTAAATGTACTGCCAAGCCGCGATGTGCAGCCATCCAATGAGAAAGTGCAGGAATCACATGATTCGCGCACAATTCTGGCAAAGAAACGATACGCAGCTCGCCCACGAGATCATCACGTAACTCATTGATCCGGACTTTACCGCGTTCAGCAGCAGATAACATTTCTTGACAGCTATGGAAAAAAGCTTGTCCCGCTTCGGTCAGACTTAATTTTCTCGTCGAACGATTTAGAAGTACGACTTCCATATCGTGTTCTAACGAGCGAATTTGTTGACTGACGGCGCTGGTCGTAATCCCTAATTCACGGGCAGCACCGCTAAACGAGTTTTTCTCCACAACGCAAGCAAAGACACCCATTGCTCGAAGTTGATCTAACATAAATTTCCCTCTAAACTTATGAGGTGCTTCATCATTTGATAAAAGCAACTTATTGTATTATACGGCGAAATTTACACTTTGCATTATTTATTTAATTGTTTGGTAAAACTGCAGTAGGATTAATAGGTTTGCCGTCTAAACGCACCTGAAACTCCAGCATGGTGCGGGTTGTACCAGTCGACCCCATTTCTGCAATTTTTTGACCAGCCGTTACATTTTGGCCACTTTTCACGTTCAATTTACTGTTATGTGCATAAGCCGTGATATAGCCATTGATATGCTTTACCAACACCAGATTGCCATATTCTTTCAGACCATCAGCGGCATACACCACCTGCCCGTCTGCTGCTGCAAATACCGGATCGCCGACATTGCCACTATAGCGGGTGCCCTTGATATTAGAAGCTAAATTGTATTGCTGAAGAATCGCACCATTCGATGGTTTTACCCAACGTAAACCTGCAGCCGTAGATACTGGCGTAACCGGTGCAGATGTATTGACGCGTGGTGTGGTTTGTACTGTGGTTGCTGGTGTCACCGGTGCCGGTGTAGGCACTGCAATTGTTTGACGCTGGATTGGCGCTGCCTGAGTCATAGCCTGAGTACTGGTGCTACGGCGCGCAGTATTGCTTTTCAGGCGGATTGATTGTCCGACATAAATCCGGTACGGCGCACTGATATCATTCATCTCGGCAACACTGATATAGTTCAGTCCATAACGTGCTGCAATCCCACTCAATGTATCTCCTGAACGCACCGTATAGAAATCAGGAGCTGTTGCATAACGCGTTGCATTATTCACCTGGGGTTTGGTGGCACAACCGGTAATTACTCCTGTAGAAATAACAACGGTCGATAAAACGAGGGTTTTAATCAGGGTTGCAGGCGAAGCTACGACACATTTCGGTAACACCAAGAACATTATCTTCCTCTCTAATGCTATACGGTTGCAAAATTCCGTTAAGATTAGCAAAGTTTTACGGCAATATACTTGCAATCGCGAGTTTTTCACAAAGTTATAACACTAAGGACGCATTTTCTGCCAATTGTGTTTGTAAATTCCGCAGACTCTCATAATTGGTAGCATCCATCTGAATCGGGGTAATACTGACATAGCCATTGGCGACCGCAGAGAAGTCCGAATCAATTTCGTTAAATCCTGGCTTAGGGTCTGCGACTGCTTCTACTGAGAGTCCAATCCAGAATACCTGACGACCACGCGGATCTATATGACTCGTCACCGGTTTAGACTGACGGCGGCGACTTTGATATGTCACTTTTTCACCCTGCAATTCAGTTACATCTGGAATATTGATATTAAAAATATGTCGCTCAGGCAGAACAGGCAAACCACGAGCAATAAAATCATGCACCCATTCGGCGGCCAACTGATAATCCTGAGGCTGCTGATAGCCACGTACATTCGGCCCACTCAGTGATACGGCAATCGCAGGATGTTTAGTTAAACGACCTTCAAAGGCCGCCCCGACTGTACCGGAATACAAGATATCATCTCCCAGATTTGCGCCGCTATTTATCCCGCTAACCACCAGGTCAAATTCAAAATCAAATAGCCCGTTCATAGCCAAGTAAACGCAATCTGCCGGCGTCCCATTAACCGCCCAGACATCAGGAGAAATCTGGATTGGGCGTAAAGGGCGGTCCAAAGTTAAGGCACTAGAAAAGCCACTGCGTTCACTTTCCGGTGCCACAATCACCACTCGCCCCAAAGGCTTTAGCGCTTGCGCCAAAGCCTGAATACCGGGTGCAAACACCCCATCATCATTTGAAACTAAAATATTCACTAAAAAATCTCGTTACGCTAAAAAATGACTGACTAGGACATTTCATTGTATTAGTGCAGGAATTATATATATTTATTGCTCGACATCCATCTTTATAATATGTGGCTCAAGATGATTAAAAAATTCTCTTTATTTAGCGCTCTCACTTTAAGCTTGGCAGCATTTATTTCCCCTTCAGTTATGGCAAACGATCTGACTGTTGAAGAAAACAATACCATTGTAAAAGAAGATATTGCATCAGCACAGGTTATGGCTGAAGTTTGCCCGGCAATCACTGGTCAAAATCCAAAATTTAACAGCACCGTTGAACAATTGATCCAGTCTTATCTTGCAGACTACTCAGATAAAGGCATGAGCTATCAAAAGCTACAGGCAGACAGTGAATATAAATCTTTACTTGAAGAAGCACGTCAGGGTGCAAAGCAAACCAGCTCAGACGAGCAGAAAACTGTCTGTGAAGAAATGCTGAACTACCAAGGCTAAGCCAGCTAAATTTTCAAATAAGACGGTGTAAACATCGTCTTATTTTCTCTTACAGATTTATTCATAATTCTACAGCTTCGCTACATTTTCCCACTTTTCAATTTCAAAAATAAGTTTAAGCTAGGCAAATTATTGTTCTAAATCCATTTTTTGAGTTTTCAATGAAAAATCCAATATTCCAAGCTTTAACATTCTGCGCAATTTCTGCCGCCACTCTTTTGGGAACTTCTGCATTTGCAGCCGATGAAAACATTAATGTTACCCCAACTCAGCAAGTGACCAAACAGGAACTGGCAGCCATTTATGTTCTTTCAGAAATCTGTCCAAGCATGGTCAAAGACAAGTCACAGTTTAATCAGGGTTATACCAAGCTGGTGACTGAGTATATGCCGGGCCAGCGTAATCCGGTTGAAAGCTTAAACCAGATGGCTAAACAGAACGATTTCCGCAATATTCTGGCCGAAGCACAATCGGATGCCAAGAAAGCCGGCAAGAAAAAAAATCAGGTGATTTGTAATGAATTAACCACCTATAACAATTAAGCTGCTTTTCTGCCGATAACTTACAATACTTTTGAAATAAGACCGGGTTTCCCATAGAAGTCAGCCTAGCTTTGTCCTAAAATGCTAGGCTCTTCGTGCTTACATCAAGATATAGGAACCCACTAGAAATGACCCAAAAAACTGCCCTTGCTGCATTATTATTAGTTCCTAGTTTTAGCTTTGCAGCAACTGTCCTATCTGCACCACCAGAATTGAATAATAAATCCTACGTGCTAATGGACTACGAGACAGGGCAACTTCTCGCTTCAAAAAATGAAAATGAAAAATTAGCCCCTGCTTCAATGACCAAGATGATGACCAGTTACATCATCGAACAAAAACTATTGAGCGGTGAACTCACTGAAGATGAACAAGTGCGCATGAACGAGTCAGCATGGTGTCGCGGCAGTAGCGCGGAATCATGTATGTATGTACCTTTAAATGGTACGGCAACTGCACTTGAAATGCTTCGCGGGATTATTATTCAATCAGGGAATGATGCATCGAAAGCCATGGCTGAACATATTGCAGGGAACGAGGGTACCTTTGCACATATGATGAACCAGGAAGCTAAACGTATTGGCATGACCAATACCAGCTTCGTGAACTCAACCGGTATGCCGGCTGAAGGTCATTATTCAACTGCCAAAGATATGGCAACGCTGGCACAACACATCATTAAAGACAGTTCTAAATATTATCCGATTTATGCGGAAAAAGAATTTACCTTTAATGGCATCAAGCAAGGTAACCGTAATGCCCTGCTATATACCGACCCAAGTGTAGATGGTCTAAAAACTGGCCATACCGATGAAGCCGGTTATTGTTTGACTACTTCATCAAAACGTGGTCCTACACGTCTGATTTCAGTGATTTTTGGTGCACCAACCATGCAGGAACGTGCGACACAGACACGTGAATTGCTGGCTTGGGGTTATGCAAACTTCGAAACCAAAAATGTTCAACCGGCTAAACAGGTACTTGCCAAAGCCAAAGTCTGGTTTGGTAAGGAAGATGAAGTTCAGATCGGTCTTGCTGAGAACTTTAACGTGACCATGCCGAAAGGTCAGGCCAACGCGATTAAAACCCAGCTGGTGGTTCAGCCTAAACTGACTGCACCTTTACAACCTGGTCAGGTCGTAGGTAAATACGTTGCGACTCTGGATGGTAAAGTAATTTCAGAAAAACCGTTGGTGGCTTTAAACGCGGTTGAAGAAGCTGGTTTCTTCGCACGTATGCTCGACCACATTAAACAATTCTTCTCAAACTTGTTCTAAGTTTAAATAGACTGTTTTAGTCTAGCACTAAGACCAAAGCACTCATTCAGATGGGTGCTTTTTATTTTATACTATGCACATGATCCTTAAACTTTTAATGAGCAGATCACCATGATCCAAAACATTCGTTCTTATTTAGACACGACTCCACAAATTGATGAATCGTGTTATATCGATCCGATGGGAATCGTGGTCGGCGATGTGGTCTTGGCTGAAAATGTCTCTGTCTGGCCTTTTGCCGTGATTCGTGGTGATGTTAATTCAATCCGGATTGGTAAAAATTCGAATGTTCAGGATCATGCCATGTTGCATGTCAGTCATAAAAAAGCCGATAAACCGAATGGTTCGCCTTTGATCATTGGTGAAGATGTCACGATTGGCCATCATGTGACATTGCATGGTTGTACGATTGGTAATCGTGTACTAATTGGGATTAACAGCATTATTCTGGATGATGTCATCATTCCGAATGATGTGATGATTGGTGCAGGTACGCTAGTTCCACCTGGAAAAGTTTTGGAAAGTGGTTGGCTCTATGTTGGTAGCCCGGCAAAAAAAGCACGTCCGCTCACTGAAAAAGAAATGGCATTCTTGCCTTATTCTGCACAGAATTATGTAAAAGTCTCTCGAAATTATCTTGGGTAAATCAAAATAAACAGATCTCTTTATTTTAATCCTTTGGTTTAATTCTTGCTTTAAAACAAGCATAACTCGAAGGATTAAAATGTTTATTGCGGTTTACCGTTTCAAAATTAAACCAGCGACAAAGGAAGCTTTCATTCAGGCATGGAAAACGCATATGGAGGGCATTTATCTGGTTTTAGGTTCTCTCGGCTCTCGCCTGCATAAAGAAGAAAAGACTGGTGATTATATTGGTTATGCCCAATGGTCAAGCAGAATACATTGGGGAAAATTCCGACTTTAGCTGTCTCAATTCAGAGGAATATTTAAAGTATAGAAAATCAAGTGAAGTGATGTGTGAGACCATCATTTCAAGCGAAACAAGTTTGGAATTAGATGTCGAAGCAGATTATTTACAATCAAGAGCGTTTCTTTTTGAATAATTTTTAAAGATAAGCATATTTAAATTCTGCTCATCAAACATGAACATGATAAAAAATATTTCTAAAGTGTGTGCTGCTTATATTATTTACTATGACGGATTTAAAAAAATCAAATGGATTAATACGTAATATATTGAAGCTATTTGTTCCTGCATTTATGTCTGTGATAATTGAGTTAGTATAAATATTTAAAAAATTATTAATTTACTAGCCTCTTTTAATATAAGGCCAGTATTAGAGTCTTTTCATGCTTTTTACAGGATAAATTCCGGGAAAACCCCAACATGGAATAAATTCTATCCCCAATTAGCATCTCAACTTAATGCTTAAATACTTGTTCAAACATGGGGACTAAAAATTTGTTGCCGTATTCACTCAAATGGTCATCATCATAATATAATGGACGAGCATTTTTTGAACCATAACAATATTCTGTATCACATAAATAAGGCAGAGGATTCAAGATTTTCACTCCACAGCGCTGAGCTGCTTCATCCTGAGCATCCCAGACAATTTTATGCCGTTTATGATATTCAGAAAGTGATAGCTTCATATCTTCCACAGCACCATGTATAACCAGCTTATGCGAAATGGTCTTGGGAATATCTATTCCGAACTCTGGTATTGGTCGCATTAAATAAACCGGTCGGTCTTTTGCCAAACGACATGCTGTATCAACTAAAACTTGGGAAAATTCCTTTATAAACTGCCTATCCTCATTATAAAGATATTTTTTACTGAAGTAGACTGGTGCTAGTTTAGACCGTTCCGATTGGTCAGGCTCATTCACACCTTTTACATACTCTGAAGTACGACTGACCAAAACTAGCGGAATATTAGGATATTTTTTTAATTCTTCATTTGCCCATTGATTTAGAAGATCACATGAATCCGCACTGTACTCTTTATGATCTATATATCGAATGCCATCCAGTGTAGGACAGCTATCCATAAACCAGGAAATCACACCTGAGTTAAAGTGAGAGGCTGCTGTACCCAAAGAACTTGCTATTGCTGATGCATGACTATCCCCCATTAAAATTGCTAAAATTTTTTCTTTTCCGTACACACAACTCGGCGACCCTATTTTGTCATGGGAGGCATTACACTCTTCACGCCTAGGATCTATATCCCATGTTTCTGCAGCAGCAATCTCTACAATTTTAGGTAATCGAATTTCTTCAAATGGAAGTAGTTTGGCACTGATCGCGATTGCAGATAAACTCGCAAGCAAACCAAAACCAAAGATGACTATAGCTTGTCTGGAAAGACGGAATTTCGTTAAAAATTGGCGTGAGGGTATTTCAACCAGTAAATAGGAAAGATGCCCCAGTATCAGACTAAGCACCAAACCAAATAGTATCCAGTTTAAATCATCTTGCACACTACCAAAATACAAGCCAACCACAACCGGCCAATGCCACAAGTAAATCGAATATGAACGATCTCCCAACCATTGTGCAACAGGGTGCGTGGTTAACATGGAGTCTTCCTGTTGTGACAATATAACCAGTGCTGTACCCAGTACTGGTAACGCCGCCCAAGCAGAAGGCCAAACCAACCCCTTATGAATGACCAACATGGCCAATACCAATAAAAAACCTCCCACTACAAAGTACACCTTGGCAAATCTTTGTAATTGTGGAAATTCTTTCGCAGCTAAATAAACCAATCCACCAGAAACGAACTCCCAGCCTCGAACAGGCAATAAATAAAAGGAAGCTACGGGTTTCGAATGAGATATCGCGATGCTTAAAAGTAGAGACACCAGAAATGCAAAACACAATCCGTATAATAAGGTACGGCGTTCCGATTTAATTTTTGTCAGTAGTAACAAGTAAATAGGTAAGAGTAGATAAAATTGAAACTCAATACCCAATGTCCATGTATGTAATAACCACTTTTCATGAGCAGTGCCATCAAAGTAATTAGAAATACGCCAGTAATAAAGATTAGAGTTAAAAGACAGAGCGCTACTCGATTGCGTACCCAAAAACATATAGTCAGGTAAGGGTAACCAAAACCACCCTAAAACCAGCAAAATAATAATAAGTATCATCAGGGCAGGAAAAATCCGTCTTATCCGTGCCATATAAAAATCAAATAATTTGAAGTTGTTTTTTTCAAGGCTGCTACAAATGATTGCTGTCATCAGAAACCCTGAAATGACAAAAAATATGTCTACACCCAAAAAACCTGCATTAAACCCTGGAATTTTGAAGTGAAAAAACAATACCATTAATACCGCATAGGCACGCAGGCCATTAATATCTAATCGAAAACCAATATTTGAATTTCGCGGTGTCATCATGTCAACCTGCTCAAAATATTTTTTTAATGTTGGGTTTATAAGTTTATTTTTTGATGCATGATGAAGAAAAATTTGCATTAAATCAGAATGCAGTTAAAAAATTAGACAATACTAGAAGGTTTATAATATCTCTTAACTTTTTAATATTATATTCGGTTATTTTTCTTCTTTTTAAAAATTGATTGATATTTACTCAACCTTCTTATCTTCAAACTTGTCTTGTTTGAAGTCAATAGGCTAGACACATAACTCTATAAAAATATTTGTAGGCATCATTCAAAATACTTTTAAGACTAACATCATCACTTATCTAGCTAATTTAGGCTTTTTCGTCGTGCTATAAAGGGTATAACTATCTGATATATCAACTTTCAGTTATAGTGCTCATTACTTTAAATAATTGTTTTGGAAATCAAGCTTCTGATCCCCATCAGCATTTCTCCAAGTCCTGAAAAAATATTAACAGCCCCGCTATACTATTTTTATGTGCGTTTTCCCAGTTCTAAAATGATCACTTCAGCATTTATTTTCTCTGTAATTCATTAACCCCAAATACCATGATTATCATTGGTTGATTATTCATTAATGCATTAAGTCGCTTAAAGAAACCTGCTCTCAACATAGCCACACACCCTAAAATTTTATACAATAGTGCATCCTTTTCCATGGTGCTGCTTTATGACTGCTTGGACTGCTCATGTCACTGTCGCAACTGTCGTTGAAAAAGACGGAAAATTCCTGTTTGTAGAAGAACATACAGAAGGTGTGACACACACGGTATTTAATCAGCCTGCGGGTCATATCGAATGTGGCGAAACTATTATTGAAGCTGCCATTCGCGAAACCATGGAAGAAACCGGACATACAGTGAGTATTGAATCACTGCTAGGTATTTATACCTATACCCCACCGATGTTCCCGGATCGTACTTATTTTCGTTTCTGCTTTTTAGCCAAATCCATTGACTACGACCCAAATGCCGCTTTAGATGCTGACATTATCGGTGCAGTCTGGATGACGCTAGATGAATTGCTTGAATCTGCTCGTGCGCGTAGCCCACTGGTGATTAAAGCCGTACAAGATGCGCTTTCAGGTCAAAAGTACCCTTTATCGCTCATTTACGAGCACCAAAATTCTCCCTTAATTTCAAATTTGGATGCCTAATCCTATGCAACAACGTGTCATCGTCGGTATGTCAGGTGGGGTAGATTCATCTGTTTCTGCTGCCCTTTTACTTCAACAAGGTTATCAGGTTGAAGGTCTTTTCATGAAAAACTGGGAAGAAGATGACGGCACAGAATATTGCACGGCGATGGATGACCTTGCCGATGCTCAGGCCGTTTGCGACAAAATCGGGATTAAACTGCATACCGCAAATTTTGCCATGGAATATTGGGATCGCGTATTCGAACATTTCCTGGCGGAATATGCAGCTGGCCGTACGCCAAACCCAGACATTTTATGTAATAAAGAAATTAAATTTCGTGCCTTTCTCGATCACGCAGTAAATCTGGGTGCAGATTTTATTGCGACGGGTCATTATTGCCGTCGTGGTGAAACCATGACCAACTCACGTGGTGAAGAATATGCACCTTTATTGCGTGGTGTGGACAACAACAAAGACCAGACTTACTTTCTGCATGCTGTTCATGGTCGTGAAATTAATAAGACCCTGTTCCCTGTCGGTGAAATTGAAAAGCCACAAGTCCGTAAAATTGCAGAAGAATTAGATCTGGTTACTGCCAAGAAAAAAGACTCGACTGGCATCTGTTTTATTGGTGAACGTCGTTTTAATGACTTCTTAAAGCAATATTTACCCGCTCAACCCGGAAAAATCGTGCTGGAAGACGGTAAAGAGGTTGGTGATCATCACGGCTTAATGTACTATACGCTCGGTCAACGCGGTGGTATTGGTATTGGCGGTATGAAAGGCGTTGCTGAAGGTGCTTGGTTCGTATTGCATAAAGATATCGAAGGCAATCGTCTGGTGGTCGGTCAAGGCCATGAACACCCACTCATGCAAAGCACTATGCTCTGGTCTGAAGCAATTGACTGGGTCGCAGGTGAGCAGGATATTCCTGAAACAGGTTTCCGCTGTACTGCCAAAACCCGTTACCGTCAGACTGATCAAGCATGTACTGTGTATCAAGATTCAGAATCACCGAATGGTGTTCGTGTTGAGTTTGATGAACCTCAACGTGCAGTGACCCCAGGTCAAAGCGTGGTGTTCTATTCAGGTGAAGTTTGTTTAGGGGGTGGTGTGATTCATCATACCAATGCGCCTAAACCTGATTTTATAAAAGGATGAATTCGGCATGACGGAGTTACCATTTCAACCAGCCACAACGTTGAATACTCGTCAAAATCGTGCTTTGGCATTAGCGGGTGTGTTTCAGGCCACCCAGCTAACCCATATGACAGCATTGACGGGTCAGCAAAGCATTGGTGAAAGTGGTAACTTTTATTTTGAACAGTTGATTAGAGCCAGTCTTAATATCCGTCCCGGCAGCAATCAGAATGCCCAGACGCTCGACTTTTTTAATCAACTGGCCGATATTTCCTTAGGTTTAAAAACATTAGAAAGCAGCATTATTCAACCCTTCAATACTTCTCCAAAATCCAGAATTCCAAAACTTTCCAGTACCAAACTTCCTATGAGCTATGCGATGGCACTTCTTCAATTAGAAAAGAAGGTCTATAGCAACCCCAAATTTGTTGAAATTATTGAACAGTCTCAACAGAAAATTCTCAGACAGCTCTCCTTCTTCGATAATAATTACCTGCACCCCAGCATCATTGCCAATCTCGCTCAAACCTATGTCGATACGGCAGGACAGATTAATCCGCGCATTATGGTACGTGGTAATGCCGAAGCCTTTAAAGATGCCGGACACACCAACCGCATTCGTGCGTCCTTATTTACCGGTTTACAAATGGCGCACCTGTGGCGTCAGCTCGGTGGCAGCTCTTGGGGCATGGTATTTGGCAAGCGCAAGTTGCTACAAGATATTCAGAATCTAGCGCGTTTACAGTTTCAGGTGGTTTAACTGATGCTGCACGTGTTTCGTTTTACGTTTAATTCCAAAATCTAAGGAATCGATATGAACGCTTTAACTGCACTTTCTCCATTAGATGGACGTTACGCGAGCAAATGTGATGCTCTACGTCCCTTTCTTTCTGAGTTTGGTTTAATCCATGCTCGTGTGACTGTTGAAGTGCGTTGGTTACAAGCGCTTGCAAACCACCCGGAAATTACTGAAGTACCGGCGTTTTCAGGCGAAACTAATGCAGCGCTTGATGCGATTGTGAGCAATTTTTCTGAAGATGACGCCAATCGCATCAAAGAGATCGAACGCACCACTAACCATGACGTTAAAGCGGTTGAGTATTTCCTAAAAGAAAAAATCGCTGGTATCGAAGAGCTTAAAAATGCAGGTGAATTCATTCACTTTGCATGTACCTCTGAAGATATCAACAACCTGTCACATGCCCTCATGTTGAAGAGCGGTCGTGATGTACTGGTTGCATCCATGCAGCAAATCATCGATTCAATCGTTGCACTTTCTGAAAAGCATGCAGACCAGCCAATGTTGTCTCGTACTCATGGTCAAACTGCAAGCCCGACAACTTTGGGTAAAGAAATGGCGAACGTGGCTTACCGCCTTGCACGCCAAATCAAACAGTTCAAAAATGTTGAGCTACTGGGCAAAATCAATGGTGCAGTAGGTAACTACAATGCGCACTACTCTGCTTACCCAGACATCAACTGGCCTGCGCATTCACAAGCATTTGTAGAGTCTTTGGGTCTAGACTTCAACCCGTACACCACTCAAATCGAGCCACATGACTATATGGCTGAACTGTTTGATGCGCTACGTCGTTTCAACACTATTCTGATCGATTTTAACCGTGACATTTGGGGCTATATCTCTCTTGGTTTTTTCAAGCAAAAACTAAAAGAAGGCGAAGTTGGTTCTTCAACCATGCCACACAAAGTTAACCCAATTGACTTTGAAAACTCTGAAGGTAACTTGGGTATTGCCAATGCTGTACTTGCACACCTTGGCGAAAAACTGCCAATTTCTCGCTGGCAGCGTGACCTGACTGACTCTACTGTGCTTCGCAACATGGGTGTTGGTTTTGCGCAAAGCTTAATTGCTTTTGAAGCTTGCTCTAAAGGTATTGGCAAACTTGAGTTGAACGCTGCGCGTATTAATGAAGATTTGGATAATGCCCAAGAAGTATTGGCTGAGCCTATTCAAACTGTAATGCGTCGTTACAACGTTGAAAAACCGTACGAAAAACTGAAAGCCCTGACTCGTGGTCAAGCCATGACTCGCGACATGATGGTAGATTTCGTAAACGGTAACGAGTTAGAAGCTGTTCCTGCTGCTGACCGTGCGCGTTTAGCGGAAATGACACCTGCATCATATACAGGTAATGCTGCTGATCAAGCTAAACAGGTAGCTGAGCTGATTGCAAAAATCTAATTTGCAATAAGACGAAAAGGCGAAGCTCAGGCTTCGCCTTTTTATTTATAATATATTTTATTCTAAAAAGATATTTCATAATAACGACATGATTGATCATCGACTTTCCGCCAAACATTATCTGAGCTTGGGCATTTTAATTCTGGCGATTTTGCTTGCCAGTATTCGTCCTTTAGAACTGGAAGCTTATCTCTTGCATCAGGCAGGTACAGTTTTCATGATCATCATGCTGCTCATCTGCCTATATAAAATCGGCCTGAATTTTTTAAGTTTTAATTTATATATTCTTTTTCTGATTGTTCATGTGATTGCTGCGCACTATCTGTATTCTTATGTGCCCTATAACCAATGGATCGAACAGATTTTTGGTTTTAATCTGAATGAAGTGATGCACTGGTCACGCAATATGTTCGACCGTTTTGTCCATCTGGCCTACGGATTATTACTTTATCCAATTTTCCATCGCCTGTTTCAGGTCTGGTTACCGCAGCAAAAACCTGTGGTCATTTTCCTGCTGGTGATTCAGTTTGTGGTGGCCAGCAGCATGCTCTATGAATGGCTGGAATGGCTGATTGCCATCGGTTTATCTCCTGAAGAAGCTGAAAACTATAATGGACAACAAGGTGATATGTGGGATGCGCACAAAGACATCTTGCTTGCTACGATTGGCGCGGCGATAACAGGCGGTCTGCAGTTGATATCGACCAATAAAAAAGCTCATCGAAGTGAGCTTTTAAAATCACAATCTAATAGCTGAATTAAAGTTTTGGATCACGCATTTAATTACATTCATATCTTCAATTATGAATGTGGGCAATATCGCATCCAATCATCTTTCATTTTTCGCAGTTCATTACCCGTCAACATCTCACTGTAATAAATGAAATAGATTGAATCTCATGACGGAACATCATGCCACGCAGTGACACAGATAACTCCTCAGGAAAATCATCCTCTAAATAGAGTTCTTCAAATTCATAATTAAAATAACAATTTTGCGTCGCAAGAAATGCTTCAGCTATAGCCATGTTTCTGCTCTAACAATAAAATATGCTTTATTTTATCTGATTAGTTTCAGTGATGGTTTACATTTCATTCGGTTCAATCCATTGAACGAACTTAGATTCTGACAAATGTGGATATTTGAACTTATCTAGATATTCAAAGCAGGCCTTTTGACCTTGAGGAATTTTATCCAGATGCTTATCGAAGAATAAATGCCGACTATATTGAGCGCCATCAAAGCGAATACTCACACGTTCAAATTCGTTACCACCTCGAACTTTATGCATCTGATAAAACTGCACAACACCACATTCCTTCGATGGAATAACAGGTGGATCATTGGGCTTTAGAAAGCTATACAACAGAAAGATACAAACGCCGGGTAGAAAACTCAGCCAAAACAAAACCTTCTTAGAATTATCCTGAATTAATTTTGCTTCAGAATAAAGCATACATAACATCGGAATAAATACGATACTAAAAAAACCAAGCAACAAAATAAACGTGAGCATATGAGCCTAGACTCAATCAGAGTACTCTACTTATATCATAACAATATGATTTCAAAAAATAAAAAAGCTCACCGAAGTGAGCTTTAAAATTCATTCAAGATCAACTGAATTAAAGTTTTGGATCACGCATTTGTACCAAGTTTGCATTGGCTTTACTTAAGCTTTCCATGACTTTATTCATGACAGTGGGTACCAGTGAATCAGCAATTTGCGCTGCTTGCAGGCCCAGCTTTTCACCCAAAGTTGGTTTTTTTCGGGTCTGGATGGAATAGATATCATGTTGGGTTAACAAGTTGAGCAGGTATTCATCTGAGGTTTGCAGTTTATCCACCAGATTTAGATCTAGCGCATCCCGACCATACCAATGCTCACCAGTGGCCACTTTTTCAATATTCAGCTGCGGGCGATACTTCTCAACAAAATGTTTGAATAAAGCATGTGTTTGCTGTAATTCTTCTTCAAACTTGGCCTTACCTTCTTCAGTATTTTCACCAAACATGGTCACGGTACGTTTGTACTGTCCTGCGGTATAGAGTTCAAAGTCGATTTTATTGTCTTTCAGCAGACGGTTAAAGTTGGGGACTTGAGCAACTACACCAATTGAACCGACAATCGCGAATGGTGCAGAAATAATCTCATTGGCGATACACGCCATCATATAACCGCCACTGGCCGCCACTTTATCGACACAGATGGTCAAATGAAAACCTGCCTCACGTAAACGTACCAGTTGAGCTGCTGCAAGTCCATAACCATGGACCATGCCACCCGGACTTTCCAGACGCACTACCACACGGTCACGACCTGCTTTGGCAGTGGCCAGAATCAGAGTGATTTCTTCACGCAAGCCTTCTACTGCAGAAGCCGCCATATCGCCTTTAAAATCGAGTACATAGATTTTTTGATTGGTTTTCTTACGCGCACGCGATTCTTTTGACAGTTGTTGCGACAACTGTAAAAGTTCCAGTTTAGAGCCAGTAGTTTGCGCTATTTTTTTTCGTTGTTCATTGATACGCGCATTGAGATGACTAATACGGATTTCAGCGGACAGTTTCGGAGTATGAAATAACATAAAAAATCTATTCTCTATTTAATTCGGATTTATTTCTTTAGATTAGGTCAATTTCGGTTTTTTTCAACTTTATTTCGAGAATTATTACGATTATCACCATCTGTTTCACCTATAAAAAAAGAGCCTTGCGGCTCTTATTTTAGATATCGTATTAACCGAAACGCCCGGTAATATAGGCTTCAGTCAACTGATGATCTGGCTGGGTAAAGACTTTTTCGGTCGAGTTGACTTCAATCAGATCACCCAAATGGAAATAAGCAGTACGATCTGATACACGTGCTGCCTGTTGCATAGAGTGAGTTACAATCGCGATGGTATATTGCGTAGATAGCTCCGAAATCAGCTCTTCCACTTTGGCGGTTGCAATGGGATCAAGTGCTGAACATGGTTCATCCATCAAAATGACTTCCGGACTGACTGCAATGGTACGCGCGATACACAGACGTTGCTGCTGACCACCTGACAAACCTGTTCCCGGTTGGTTCAAACGATCTTTCACTTCTTCCCACAAACCAGCTTTACGCAAGCTGCCTTCTACAATTTCTTCAAGATCGTACTTGTCACGCGCCAAACCATGCAGCTTCGGACCATAGGAAACATTATCGAAGATTGATTTCGGAAATGGGTTCGGCTTCTGGAACACCATACCAACCTGTGCACGCAACAAAACTACATCCAGATTTGGATCATAAATATCCTGATTATCCAGCATCACTTTACCGGTCACACGGCAGCTATCAATGGTATCGTTCATGCGGTTTAAGGTACGCAGAAAGGTCGATTTACCACAGCCTGATGGCCCAATAAAAGCAATCACTTCATTTTCATAAATGTTCAGGTCAATGCCTTTAATCGCTTCCGCTTCACCATAGTACACATGCACATCAGAAGTACTAAGTTTCACATTCGTCGACTTCGCATCTTTTTTGCTGCTGCTTTGCGTATCGAACTGGGAAACAAACGGAGTTGCCGGCTTTTGAGTCGCCTCATCCGAGGTGAATTGTGTCTGTTGTGGATTCACGATTTGATCCTTTTTTAAGGAATTTTGAATAACAGTTGTGTTCATGATTCTGCCCCTATTACCAACGGACTTCAAATTTCTTACGTAACCAGATGGCCAGACTGTTCAAGCTGATCATCATGGCCAGAAGTACAATAATTGCTGCTGCAGTACGCCCTTCAAAGAAGTTACGCAATTCATTGCCTTGCCATAAGAAAATCTGCACCGGTAAAGCCGTTGACTGATCAAATGGAGTGGCTGGAACGCTGGCAACAAAAGCACTCATCCCGATTAATAACAATGGTGCGGTTTCACCTAAAGCTTGTGCAACCCCGATAATTGCGCCTGTCAAAATACCCGGTAAAGCCAAAGGCAAGACGTGATGAAATACTGTCTGGATGCGGGAAGCACCGAGTCCTAAAGCTGCCTGACGAATCGAAGGTGGAACCGCTTTAAGTGATGCGCGTGTGGTGATGATCACAGTCGGTAAGGTCATCAGACTCAGCACCAGACCACCCACCAATGGTGCTGACAGTGGCATATGCATCCAGCCAATGAAGATCGCTGCGCCGAGCAAACCAAATACAATGGATGGAACTGCTGCCAGGTTGTTGATGTTAACTTCAACCACATCAGTAATCCAGTTCTTCGGTGCAAACTCTTCCAGATAGATCGCAGATGCTACCCCGATTGGAATCGAGATAAAGATCACGATCATCATCATAAACAGTGAGCCCATGAAAGCGCCTGCCAGACCAGAAGTTGCCGGTGAACTGCGTGAGTCAGGACTGGTGAAAATATTAGTATTGAAACTGTTTTCAATCACACCTGAGGCTTTCATCTCGTCCGCCACCTGACGGATTTCTGGACTGAGCTGCTGCTGTTCATCAGGAAGATCACGGTCAATATTTCCCGCTAGCCAGACATCAACATTGGCATCTGCCAGAATTTTCACGTCTTTACTTTGGCCGACCAGACTCGGATCATTCATGACCATATCGCGTAAACGGTACGCCTCAGAACTGGTATACAAATAACCCAGTTCATCACGCTGGCTTTCCAGCTTACTGTCTTTAGCAATCATGCCGTTGATGATCAGCGCATCCCAATCCACCATACCGACATCCATTTGCCAAGCAACCATACGCTCTTCAAACTGCGCCGGAGATTCTCCTGCAGCTGGCTTCGGTTTTGGACCAATATCCACAATGGCTGGATCGAAATGAATCGGCAAACTCATGCTGCTTTGCCAGAATGCAGGCAAACCTTTGGATAAAATACTCCCGAACAGCAATACCACAAAGAACAGACCTGCCAATACCGCAGAGAAACCAAATAGACGGAAGGTTTTTTCTTTACGATGACGTCGTGCCAAAGAGCTTTGAATGGTCTTCTTACGCTTTTCACGCAGCTCGGCGGCGATGGATGGATCAATACGCTGATCCACAGGCGTTGTATTTGAAGTACTCATTAGTCGTATTGCTCACGATATTTACGCACGATGATCAGTGCAACAATGTTCAAACCTAGGGTAATGACGAATAGCGTCAATCCTAGTGCAAAGGCCACCAGTGCTTGTGGACTAGCAAAGTCAGTATCGCCAGTTAGCTGATTCACGATGGTAATCGTGACCGTAGACACGGCTTCAAGTGGATTGGCATGCAACTGTGGGCTGTTCCCGGCTGCAAGAACCACGATCATGGTCTCACCAATCGCACGTGACGCCGCCAACAGGAACGCACCAATAATACCCGGCAAGGCTGCGGGTAAAACTACCTGACGGATCGTTTCAGATTTGGTGGCACCCAAACCCAAAGAGCCATCACGTAAGGCACGCGGCACCTGAGTGATGATGTCATCTGACAGAGAAGATACGAACGGAATAATCATGATGCCCATGACCAGACCGGCGGTCAGCGCGCTGGTGGCATTAATTTCGAGTCCGACCAGAGCACCCATGCTTTTAAGGAATGGGCCGATGATCATCAAAGCAAAGACACCATAGACAATCGTAGGAATACCCGCCAGCACTTCAATCGTAGGTTTTGCCCAAGAGCGGAATCGCGGTGAAGCATATTCTGCCAGATAGATCGCAATCATCAGGCCAACCGGAACTGCAACTAAAAGTGCGATCCCGCTGACCATGAGCGTGCCCCATAACAGTGGCAATAAACCATAACTGCCTTCAGCACTGCCAGAGGTGCTAAACCCCGGGTTCCATTGGGTACCAAAGAAGAAATCCAGTGGGCTGACGAAGCTGAAGAAACGCATCGCCTCGCCAAACATCGACATCACAATCCCGAGAGTGGTCAGAATCGCCACACCTGAACACAATGCCAGGCCGATATTAATCATTTTTTCGACTTGGTTACGTGCACGGAATTCTTGGCTAATATGTTTCTTAGCCCAGACCAGACCAGCCAGCGCCGCCGAAATCACCACTGCCAATTTGGCAAAGGTACCAATGGTCGAGAATTTCGCCAGCTGTTCCGCAGCTGCGACTTCATAGGCTGCAGGTGTATCACTCACCCCGAAACCTGAGGCAAGTGCCTGAACGCGATCAATCACAACGCTCAAACTTGCCGGATCCAGACTGGCCGAAACATTTTCTGGCAAATGGTTGAGTACCACCTGCTCCAGAAAAGTGGGTTCCACCATATTCCAAACAATCAAAATTAAAAACGCAGGGATACCACACCATAGTGCAACCAGGGCACCATAATATCCGGGACGCGAGTGTAAGTTTGCAGAATTGCTTCCCTTACCTGCTAAGCTACGGCTTTTACTTAATCCGATTTGATAGGCTATGGCCATGATGGCCAATAACACACCTATAAGTAGCAGATTCATGTATTCTCCACTGTTTTTTCAATTTTCATGGTTTGAAAAAACTTGTTTATCGCAAAAAGCCGATGGTAGGTTGACCCTACCACCAGCGTTTTCAAAATCATTTATTACTTCACTACAACCGCTTTACCAGCCTTGAAATTTGCCAGGACTGCCGCACGTTCTTTATCAGACATTGAAATCAGACCTGCTTTTTCCAGCTTAGAGCCTTTGCCAGATACTTTCTTGTTCAGGAAGTATTCTGTGAACTGCGGTAAGCCTTTGATCGATTTCAAATGCTCGCCTTTTACGTAGAAGAACAATGGGCGTGATACCGGATAAGCACCATTCAAGATGGTCTTTTCAGAAGGCGCTACATTGTTCACTGTGGCAACACGTAGACGGTCACGGTTCTGGTCATAGAAACCTAGCCCAAACACACCTACGGCACTTGGAGAAGTTTTTAAACGTGCCAATGTTTCGGTATAGTCACCGGCAATCTCAACCACACGGCCATCTTTACGGAATGTCGTACAGGCTTTTTTCTTGGCATCTTTGTCTAGAGACTTAATTGCAGCGTACGTTTCACAACCTGCATCCACCATTTTCTCCTGGAAGACTTCGCGCGTACCATGATTCGACGCAGGAATTACCAGGGTGATTGGTTCATTTGGAAGTGCTTTGTCAATTTGGTTCCAACGCGTGTACGGGTTAGCGACCATTTTGCCATTTGATGGAAGTTGTGCAGCAAGTGCAGCGAAGACATGTTGTGGACGCAATTTATAAGCCGCTTTGTTAGCATTCGATGCAAATACAATACCGTCATAACCAATTTTGATTTCTAGGACTTGGTTAACGCCATTCTTTTTACATTCTGCCAACTCTGTAGATTTAATTTGACGCGAAGAGTTTGCGATATCAATCGTATTATCACCCACGCCATTACAGAACTGTTTTAAACCACCTGAAGAACCGCCAGAACCGACAACTGGTGTTTTAAACTGTGGAAAAGTATTACCGAATTCTTCTGCCACGATACTGGCATATGGAAGTACAGTTGAAGAACCTGCAATTTGGATGGTGTCACGTGCTGCGTGTGCAGTCGTTACAGCAGTTGCCCCGGTTACTGCTAATGCTAAAGCTATATTTGTAAAGCGCATTCTAGTATCTCTCTCATTTATGCAAATTTGGAGTACACCACTTTTTATTCAGTTTTGTACTTCTTTCGATACCTGCATTTTGATTTTAGAATATGACAGATAAGTTACATCTTTATTACGATTTAGTGATTTTTAATCTAGCGGCTTTTTCTTGATTAAATTTTTATGGATTTCAATGATTAAGTTCTTTATGTCATTCACTTCAATAAAAAATTTTAGACCAATGACATGTAACAATTTTTATAAACCTGAACTCAGGATAAATCCTGCTCCCCAGTTTTACATAAGCCTATGACAAATAAATAACAGGCCAAACGGGATTCAGACCTTCCGTGTTTTTGTGAGGAATTTCGATCTGGGAAAGGACCTTTTTTTATTTTTAAGCGCACAAAAAAGGAGATCATTTCGATCTCCTTTTTTTCACACCACCATCACTTATGCAATGGGTGGCGTATAAGTACCGTCAGCGATTGAATCTTTGATACGATCCGCTTCTGCAAGCACTAGCGCCAGCAAGTTCTTCACGTTATCAAGTGTTGCAACTGGGCTTAAAGTGGTCATTTTCAGAGACTGAACCTGACCAACTTTCGTTACACCAATGTTCGCTTCACCACGTGCAAACAGTTCGTCTGCTACGTTTTGGTTAAGCGTATCGAGTAATTCAACCGGATAGCCCGCTGGAACCACACGGAACAAGACAGACGCGAATTGAGGCTCAAGCAGAAGCTCCAGACCATCAGTCGCTTTAATGTAGTCTGCCACATCACGGGTTAATTTCACGCCATGATCGATCATCGAACCATAAAGCTCTTCACCTAATGCTTCTACAGTCATCCACAATTTCAATGCATCAAAACGACGCGTCGTTTGTAGTGACTTCGATACCAGGTTAGGAACGCCATGCTCTTCATCATAAGCGGAGTTCAGATACTCTGCTTCATAATGCATGAAACGGTAATTCGCTTCATCTTTCAGCAGGAACGCGCCACAAGAAATGGTTTGGAAATAATGCTTATGGAAATCAAGCGTGATCGAATCCGACAGCTCAATCCCGTCCAGCATAGAACGATAGTCATTGGATAGAATCAGTGCACCACCCCATGCCGCATCGATGTGCATCCACGCGCCATATTTATTGGTGATTTCACGAATTGCTTTCAATGGATCAATCGCGCCAGCATCCGTTGTACCCGCAGTCGCTACCACACATGCCACGATCTTGCCTTCAGACTGAAGGTGCGTCATGGTTTTTTCCAGCGCGTCTACGTCCATCTGTGCATTTTCATTCACAGGAACAGTGACCACTGACTGGAAGCCCATGCCCATCATCGCCATGTTCTTTTGCACAGAGAAATGTGCATTTTCAGAACAGATGACTTTGACATTACGCATCGCATCCGCAGGAATACCATCGCGCTGAACCGACCACGGATTACCATTTTCGTCTTTCCAGTTTTTCGCGATGCAAGCATCACGCGCAAGCAATACGCCCATCAAGTTAGACTGCGTACCACCAGAAGTGAACACACCGGCCTGACCCGCACCATAGCCGACTTTTTGACGTAACCAGTCAATCAGCTGAACTTCCATCAACGAACCGGCCGGGCTTTGATCCCATGAGTCCATTGACTGGTTAGTTGCGTTAATCAGCACTTCCGCGATCTGGCTAGTCACCATCGTTGGACAGTGAAGATGCGCAAGTGAATGTGGATGATGTACTTTTAAGCTCTTGTTGAGGAATAGCTCAACCATACGCTCAAGAGATTTTTCTACACCCAAACCTTCTTTTGAAGGATTAAATGCAATCGCACTGCGTAGCTCTTTAATGCTGCCGCCAGTGTACATTTTGTCGTTTTGCAACCATGCCGCAACCGCTTTGGTCGCTTGGTCCATGCCAGCCTGATAGTCAGCAATGGATGCAGCATCATTGCAGAGTAACGCTTTACGATGTTCTGCGAAATCTACCATGAATTATGCGCCTCGAACTGCAACTAGTGCTTCAGCAACCGATTTTTTGAAACGAGCAATCACTTCAACACATTCGTCTTGAGTAATGATCAACGGGCAAAGTAAACGAATCACTGTACCGTTACGACCACCTTTCTCAAGCAATAATTTATTGTTGAAACAAGCGGTTTGGATCGCTGCAGCCAACTGACCATCAGCAGGTAAAGAACCCATATGATCCGCATCTTTGCGCTCATCTACGATTTCAACGCCGATCATCAGACCACGGCCACGCACGTTACCGATACACGGGAATTCAGTAGCCAGTTTTTTAAGTTCAGCTTGCAGGAAATCACCACGCTCTTGTGCATTTTGAGCCAGGTTCTGTTCTTTAATGGTATTGATCGTTGCAAGACCTGTACCCATCGCCAATTGGTTACCACGGAAAGTACCGGTATGACCTGCTGGCTGCCAAGCATCAAACTTACGTTTAATACCAAGTACGGCAAGCGGTAAGCTACCACCTACGGCTTTAGACATCACTACGACATCAGGTTCAATCCCTGCATGTTCGAATGCAAACATTTTGCCTGAACGTGCAAAACCAGCCTGAACTTCATCAAGAATCAATACGATGTTGTGTTTTTCAGTCACTTCACGGATTTTTTGCAACCATTTTACTGGCGCCGTTACCACACCGCCTTCACCTTGAATCGCTTCAAGAATTACAGCTGCAGGTTTGGTCACACCACTTTCGACATCTTCAATGAAGTTTTCAAAGTAGTAAGTCAGGGCATCAACACCGGCTTCACCACCAAGACCCAATGGGCAACGGTATTCATGCGGATACGGCATGAACTGTACACCCGGCATCAAACCGTTCACTGCATTTTTCGCAGATAGGTTACCTGTCATTGCCAATGCACCGTGGGTCATACCGTGGTAGCCGCCAGAAAAGCTGATCACTGAGCTACGACCAGTAAAGGTTTTTGCCAGTTTAATCGCGGCTTCGGTTGCATCTGCACCCGATGGACCACAGAACTGCAAGCAGTATTCTTCTTGGCCACCTGGAAGATAAGAAAGAAGTGCTTCAGTAAAAGCATCTTTTAAAGGAGTAGTAAGATCCAACGTATGCAATGGTAAACCGCTTGCAATCGTATCTTGGATACTTTGAATGACTGCAGGATGATTATGGCCTAAAGCCAACGTCCCTGCCCCAGCTAAACAATCAAGGTACTCAGTACCTTCAACATCGGTAACCCAGCAACCTTGTGCTTTCGCTATCGCTAACGGTAATTTACGTGGATAACTACGCACATTCGATTCCATCTGACTTTGGCGAGTCAAGTAGTATTCGTTTGTGGAATTGGTGGCAGGGTTTACAGAAGTAACGCTCATATCGAATTACCATCTCTGATATGGGTGAAAGAAATAAGTCTGGTGACGTTTGGTCCTTTGACTCGGCGCTTTATAAAGGTTCTAGCTAGCAGTTTTGTATTCGAATAACTAGGAGGCGGATGATACCGAATTTTTCAGGAAAATAAACAACTTTCAGTCACATTTTGTCCTAATCTTTATCGAAAAAAAACATCATGCTAATCCATCCCCTAAATCATCATCTTACAGTGTGACAGCAGAAAGAAAAGCGTGTTCTTTTATGCTTTTTTGTAGCGCAGGCGACATTCCGGTAATCAATCTTAAAATTATTCATTAAGTATTTAATTATTAAAAATAAATATAAATTAAATAATGAGATAAAATTAAAGAGAATTTAACACTCTTACGACAAATATTTCGTAAAAAGATCACAATTGAGATTTAATATTTTAACAACGGCTTAGATGGCCAATTTTAAGAAAAACAGGACAATTTCATGCGTCTCTTAGCACTTACCAGTTTGATCCTTGCCAGCACCCTCGCCACAGGCGCATTTGCAGCTCCTGCTGAATCTCTGAATTATAATGTTGTTAATCTTTCAGCAGAGGCTAGCCGTGAAATCTCAAATGATGAAATGCATGCTGTGCTTTATATTGAAAAATCCAACAAACAGCCGGCTGAACTAGCCACTCAAATTAACCAGCTGATGAATCAGGCGATCGCCACAGCACGCAAATATCCTACTGTGAAAATCGAGACGGGCGCACAAAGCACTTATCCTATTTATGACAATGACAACCGTAAATTGAAAGAATGGCGTGGTCGTGCCCAGATTCGTCTGGAATCAAAAGATTTTAAAGCGACATCTCAATTGATTGCTGAATTACAACAGCACTTCCAGACCCAGTCGATTAATTTCAAGGTATCTGACGAAAAGCGTAAAAAAGTTGAAAGCGAGCTGATGATTGAAGCCACCAAAAACTTCCAGCAACGCGCACAGGCACTCACCCAGACCTGGAACAAACCGAGTTATCAACTGGTGAACTTAAACCTGAATACTAATAACTATTCACCACAGCCAGTACCGCGTATGGCCATGATGAAATCTGCATCGGCTGATATGGCGGTTCCTGAGCAGGAAGTTGCGGCGGGTGAATCGCAAATGACGGTCAGCGCGAATGGGGCGATTCAGTTTAAATAAGACTTCATTATATTATTCACACTTTTAAGAACCACTCTTTTGAGTGGTTTTTTATCATGTGAATATTCTTTAAAAAGCGAGGCTACAAATTCATACAAACTCGGGTAGGAATTGACCTTTAAGCGGTTTAGAGTAACGGACATTTGCACCAGCTCTTTCCACTCATGTCTCTTGATCAACTAAACCTTTCCCTGTTTCATCTTCTCAATGTACCTGATCAAGCCTCGATCTGGATGATCAACTATGCCTCCCTGATTGCGCATGATCTGGTTTATCTTTTTTTGCTGATTTTTGCTATTGCCTGGTTCCGTGGTAGTTACCAAGTAAAAACAGGGATTATAAAAGCCTTCATCTTTACAGCTGTTACCTTATTGATGAGTGAAGTATTGTCTGCGATCCTTAATACCCCACGCCCGTTTGTGATAGATATTGGTCGCACCCTGATTGAACATGCACCGACTGGTTCTTTTCCCAGCAACCATATGAGTATTTTTAGTGGGATTGCCTTTGCCTATTATTTTTCACCGCAGCGAGACTTGGGACGAATTCTAATCTGGACAGCTTGGCTGGTGGCGTGGTCGCGTGTTTATGTCGGTGTGCATTTTCCGATTGATATGCTGGGTGCATTCCTGATTGCAATAATAGTAAATTTAGCTGGATTACCATTGTGGTGGAAATATCAGGATAAACTCATGCGCTTTATTTTCAATATTCATCTGTCGCTGTTTGCGCCATTGATCCGGATGGGTTGGATTAAATAAGCATCAATGACAAAAAATCCCGCTCGAAAGCGGGATTTTTTTGTGATTGAAATTTAAATCTGAATGACTTAGTAAATCGCCATATGATTGCGGTGAATCATCTCGAGTGAACGTGCTTCACCTAGAACCTGATGCACTTTATCAGAAGCCAGACCACGTACAATATCTGCCGAACGCGAACTAAAGTTGACACGACCGACTGCAATTCGGTGACCTTGTGTATCCACACATTCCACCACATCACCGCGCTCAAAATGCCCTTCAACCGCTTTGACGCCGACAGGCAACAAGCTGCGATGATTGTCTTTAATGGCCTTTACCGCACCATCATCAATTACCAAACGACCTGCCGTTTGCAGGTGTGCTGCCAACCATTGCTGATGCGCGGTCATCCGATCTTTGTCAGTCACAAACAAGGTTCCTAACAATTCACCAGACATCAGACGAGATAGCACAGCATCACTATCACCGCTTGCAATTAAGGTCGGACAACCGGACTTTGCCGCCAGTCGTGCAGCACGAACTTTGGTCAGCATGCCGCCGCGACCAAATTTACCACCACCACCGGCCATATCAAACAGGCTCTCATCCATCGCACGTACCGTATGGAACAGTTTGGCATCTGGATTCGAGCGTGGATCTGAGTCAAACATACCTTCCTGATCGGTTAAGATAATCAGAAGATCTGCATGCACCTGACCTGCCACCATGGCAGCCAGCGTGTCGTTGTCACCAAAGCGAATTTCGTCAGTCGAAACCGTGTCATTTTCATTGATCACCGGAATCACGCGCCAATCAATCAGGTTCTGCAAAGCATCACATGAATTGAGATAGCGGCGACGATCTGCCAGATCATCATGGGTTAACAATACTTGCGCAGTTCGAATCTGATGCTTCTCAAGTACGCTTGACCAAGTATGAATCAGGCCCATCTGACCGATGGCAGCACAAGCCTGAAGACTGGGTAGATCGGTGGGTCGATTCTCAAGTTTCATTCGAACCATACCTTCAGCCACAGCACCGGAAGACACCAGAATAATCTCGTGTCCTGCATTGTGTAGATCTGCGATTTGTCCCGCCCAATGCGAGATAGCATCTAAATCTAAACCTTGTCCGTTTGCTGTGAGTAAAGATGATCCGATTTTAACAACGATTCGTTTACAACCCTTGAGCTGACGCTGCCCATCTACCACTTCTATCATCTTGTCCTCAGACTCTTCTCTCAGAGATTAGCGTACGTAGTACACTTCCACATCACTATCATCATCGCCATCTTCATCATCTTCGTCATCGCCTAGAATACCGGCAAGACGTTGCTGACGACGCATCTCACGATACGCTTCTTTTGCAGCGATGGTTTGTTCACGTGTTTCAGCTTCAAGCTGATCACGGAATGCTTTCATTTCTGCTGCATATTCTTGATCTTCAGCTTCGCGTTCACGTTGCTCTTCGATCTGATCCATCAGGTAGTAAACCACGTCTTTGGTGCCTTCAGCCGTTAAGCCAGAAGTTTCAAAAACCGGGCCTTCCCACTGCAATTCTTCAAGAATATGGGTGCACCATTCTTCACGTGTTTCTTCAGCCAACTGATCGACTTTGTTCAGCACCAATACGATCGGCAGTTTTGAAAGCGTTGGGGAGAAGTTTTCTAACTCTTTCATAATTGCTTTGGCATTGTGTGCCGGGTCTGAGCCATCAATCGGTTGTACGTCAACGATGTGCAACAAGATACGGGTACGCGCCAAGTGCTTCAGGAAGCGAATCCCAAGACCTGCACCTTCAGATGCACCTTCGATCAGGCCTGGAATATCCGCCATCACGAATGAACGGTGACTATCGGCATCGACCACACCCAGGTTTGGCACCATGGTGGTAAATGGATAATCTGCAACTTTTGGTTTTGCTGCCGAGACTGCACGAATGAAGGTTGATTTACCCGCATTTGGCATACCCAGCAAGCCGACATCTGCCAGAACTTTAAGCTCTAGACGGATTTCACGGAATTCACCTTTTTGACCATGCGTACATTTACGTGGTGAACGGTTGGTCGATGATTTAAAGTGGGTATTACCTAAACCACCATCACCGCCTGCTGCAACTTTCACGCGTTGACCGTCTTCGATCAAGTCGCCAATAATGTCACCAGACTCTACATCTACAATTGTTGTTCCTACCGGAACTTTTAATACGGTATCTTCACCGCCACGACCAGCACAGTTCGCCCCACGGCCATTTTTTGCTCGTTCTGCACGATATTTACGTGTATAACGATAATCAACTAGCGTACTGGTGTCGTCGTCAGCCTGAATATAAATGCTGCCGCCACGACCACCATCACCACCATCTGGACCACCAAATGGCACGAATTTTTCACGGCGAAAACTGGCTACGCCATTGCCACCGTCGCCAGCCTCTACGGTAATGACTGCTTCATCAACAAAGCGCATATTGCCAATCCTCTAAAAACTTTAAAACCCCATATTCTGCCATATTTTAAAGAATTTCTCGAATAGAATTATGCAGCAATCCCATAAATCTTAGTTAGTCGTTTTCTCACCAAGCCTATTTGACCTATCTAAGGCATAGATTTAGAAACAGAATGCTTAAAAGATGGAAAAGAAGTGGTAGGAAATCAAGCGCTTTTGCCCTAATACTATCCCCTATTTTGGAAATTCTTTTTGTGAATTTCTTAATGATTTTTAAAATAATTTATAGAGGAGTAAATTTTTCAAAAGCCGTGTTCACAAGAAGATTTTCTGATGCAGACACCTTTTAAAATCAGTATTTTATATAAACCAAGATAAGTCCAAATTTTGTATTTTCACAAACACTGCATTCCTGCCATTTAATGAAAACTATTTAATAACATTTTGTTTATGTTCTAAAATATCTGGCAGACTTTTTTCAATCCAGCCAATTAAATACATGATTTTTTCAGCCGCTTGTGAACCGGTAATCGTCAATTGATATTCCACTTTTGGCGGCACCACCGGATAAACTGTTCTGAGAATAAAACCATCCTGCTCCAGCATTTTTAAAGTCTGGGACAACATCTTTTCACTTACCCCTTCAATGCGCTGTTTCAGTTCACTGAAACGATGCACCCCTTCACCTAAACAACGCAAAACCAAGACCGACCATTTATTGGCAAGGTGTTCCAATATTTCACGTGATGGACATTCAGTTGATAAAACCTGACCTAATAATGGGCTGATTGCATAATTTGTCATACTATTTCTCGCAATATTTTTTATTACTTACTCATTTTAATATACTTACTCTTTGTAAGTTATCAGATTAATATTTTGCCAGCAAGCAGATTTATCGATTCTTATTAGATTAAAAAGTCTGCTTTAAATAAAAAAATCATAAAAAAAGAGCCTCAAATGAGGCTCTTTTTTAGCTAAATACTAATTATGCATTAGTTTCAGCAGGAACTTTTGGATAGCTTACGCCGCCCATTTGTTCAGCAATACGCAATACCTGGCAGCTATAACCCACTTCGTTATCGTACCAAACATAAGCAGTTAAACGGTTGCCTGAAGTGATCGTTGCTTGCGCGTCAAATACACCTGCAGTGCGTGAACCGATAAAGTCAGAAGATACCACTTCAGTCGAGTTGGTATAACCGATTTGACCTTGCAGGCTAGAACCGATTGAAATCTGACGAATGTATTCGTTCACTTCATCACGATCAACATCTTGACCTAAAGTCAGATTAAGAATCGCAAGAGATACGTTTGGTGTAGGTACACGTACAGAGTTACCTGTCAATTTACCTTGAAGAGCTGGAAGCGCTTTCGCTACTGCTTTCGCTGCGCCAGTTTCAGTAATGACCATGTTCAGTGTAGCAGCACGACCACGACGGTCAGCTTTATGGTAGTTGTCGATCAAGTTCTGGTCGTTCGTGAACGAGTGAACTGTTTCAACATGACCATTCAACACTGTGTATTTGTCATGCAATACTTTCAGTGTAGGTGTAATCGCGTTAGTCGTACAGCTTGCAGCAGAGATGATCGTATCTTCATCAAGGATATCCGCTTGGTTTACACCGTAAACTACGTTCTTCATGTCACCTTTACCAGGTGCAGTCAAAATCACACGAGCAGCGCCCGGGCATTTAAGGTGTTGAGCAAGGCCTTCAGCATCACGCCATTTACCCGTGTTGTCGATCACAAGTGCATTGTTGATACCGTATGCAGTGTAATCTACTTCAGAAGGATTAGAAGCATAAATCACTTTGATGAAGTTACCGTTGGCAATGATTGCTTCGTTTTCTTCATCTACAGAAATTGTGCCTGCAAATGGACCGTGAATAGAGTCACGACGAAGTAAAGAAGCACGTTTTTCCAAATCACCATCAGATGATTTACGAACAACGATTGCTTTCAGGCTAAGACCACGACCCAGACCTGATTGACCAATCATCAAACGTGCCAGGATACGACCGATACGACCGAAACCATAAAGAACCACATCTTTATGTTCTACAGCAGCAGCATTGCCTTCGATCGATTTAACAGCGTCTGCAACAAATGCATCGATGTCGCCGCCTTTTTCTTTAAATTCAACAGCAAGTTTACCCAGATCAACTTCAGCAGAACCGATGTTTTCTACTTTCACCAATGCTTCAAGAATTGGGAAAGTATCAACTACAGAAAGTTCAACGTCCAGTACGCGAGTACGGCGGTGTGCTTTCAAAATCTGAATCACAGAGCGGTTAATTAAAGAGCGACCATAAACTGTAGCTACAATATTTTTTTCACGATATAACTGGCCAACAAGGGCAATCATACGTTCCGCAAGTTCTTCACGGTTTTTCCAGCGACCTTGGTGTTCTGCATGGAGGGCAACAATAGTGTCTTTGCTCACAGATACGTCCTCTAATTAATTGTAAATCTAAGCATAAATTTCTAAACCCGACAATTGTAATGGAATTGGCCGCAAGTTTGAATCAAAAGCTCGTTGAGACGGGTGGTTTTTAACGTATATTCACTATAAATTTCAAAAATAGTTGTAATTAGCTGAATGATTTTGCATCCGAAAACTCTAAAGAACACTATTTTTCAGTACCTGGCACAAATTTGTTAAATGTTGTTTATTCAAACAAATCTAAAGTTCAAAATTTAGCGTCCCACCCTGTTCAGGCTGGATTCTACTCCCTGCTGAAAAATTCATGTCCAGACTCATGGAGGCATTGAAGTTTTCTACATCAAAATCATCATAAGTTTCGGGCAAATGAATGAGCAAAGGTAAACGGGTCAGGCCATTGTCTCCAGAGGGAAAAGCATAGTGGCGATCAACCTGCTGCAAATGCTGCAAACTTTCAAATTCCAGAAATACACTACAGTTTTCATGTGTTCTTGGCACCTGAATAATTTCCAGAAACATACTGCGCTTTAACTGCTGTAATTGGTTGAGCGCGGTGTCAATTGCCTCATCGAAATTATTTTTACGCCATAACTTTTTAAATACGGATTTTTTCTCTTCATCCGCTTTTTGCCGCTGCAGTGTATTAATATATTTTTTCAGATCCCGGTATTGCTGTACATTTTCAGAAATCGTATTTTGAATATCCAAAACAGCCTGCTGTGAACGCTGATGCATGACTTGCCATTCATTGCGATATGTAGGAATAAAGGTTTCCGCTTTACGCTTTTCCAGTAAACGGATAAAAGCCAGCAGTTTATATTCAAAATTCTGGATGTACTGATTAAACATGAAACCCGGCTGGGACTTGAAATCGCGGTAATAGGCCAGAATTTCTGTAAATATTTTATGGACATGCAGATACAGATAATCAAACTCTTCAATATGCGATAAATGATCACGAATGGCATCCCGCATCGGCAAAAGCAATTCACGCGTCATAATTTCTTCAAACTGTTTCAAGTGACGTTGTGCCACCACATCGGCATTTTTCTCTACGACTTGAATGGGCTCAACCAGTAAAGGCAATAACTTCTGTTCAGACACCTGTTCCAGCGTATGAACGATATCGATTACATCCAAATGAATCTGACTCTGTAAAGTTACCATCCGCTGCATCTGCGATTTCAGGGTTTCTACCACCGCTTCATCCATATCATCCTGGAGGTCCAAAATCAGGATATTCAGGTAGACCTGATCTTCAAGTGCACCTTTTTCTTCAATCAGGAAACGACGAATAGAATACGGGTTTTGCTGCACATTCATCACCGGCGCAACAATAAATAGAAATTGCGAGGTACGGACAATATCAAAATGACGAATCTGCTGCTCTTTAATCAGGAAATAACGGAAAAGTGGATGCGTCATTTCTGCCGTCTGTTTTTTTAATAGCGGCTTATACCAATAACTCAACAATTGCTGCTTGATAAAAACTTCAATAATGAAGCATTTGATTTGCTGTTCGGTAAGCTGACGCACTCCTTCAACCGGCTGTAAGCGGAGACCACGAATAATCTCAGCAGCATTTAATAAAAATGTACGACGCAGTTCCAGTTTTTCACGCTGCATCTGAAAGTTTTCATTGACATCAATTTTATCAATTTGTTCCAGGACGTTTTCTAAGTAGTCCGCAATTTGCAAGCTATCATTCAAACCCTGCAAACTTTTCAGTGACAAGCCAAAGGTACTAGCATAGTAACGCATCCGGTCATTGAGAAATTTTTGGCTAAGACGTTCTACCGAATGTTGAGCCTGATAGCGGTATTGATCCATTTCCTGATCCCAAAGAATTTTCTTGGGCTTTAAAATCTGAAAATCAATACTTTCTTTTAATTCTGGTGAAACTTCTGCCAGAATAGTACGAAGCTCTCGCTCCCAATTTAAATCCAGACTTGGTTCCAGTTGTGATAAACGTGCACGTAACTGATATGGAATCGCAATCTGTGACATGTTTATCCCCTTAATATATCGAAAACATTCTTTTAAACAAAATGGTAGATGATTTTAAAAATAATCAGGTCAATATTGTCTGACGAATATAATGCTTATGCAAACCACATTATTCATTATTTTTTCTGATTTTTTCTAGCTGTGCAGCTTTATTTGCCAGCTCATTTTTTTTCAGCTGCTGCTGTTTTAAATGCAATATTCCTTCCACAATCAACAGTAAAACAGCCAACCAGATTGGAATATAGGTCAGCCATTCACCTGATTCCACACGCTCACCCAGTGCCATCGAGGCAAAAGCAAGCAGTACCGGCTCCAGATAACTCAACAGCCCAAAGATGACAAAGGGTAAATATCGGCTAGCCAAAATATAGCTACCTAAACCGAGCGCACTTAAAAAGCCCAATCCAAGAACTGCCAGGATCAAATGAGAATGACTCAACATAAGCGACATAGAATCGCTATAGATAAAGCCCAAATAAAATGCCACAGGCAAAATCAGAAATAGATCCCACCAGAATCCACCAAGATGATCGGTCGCGAATTTACGCCGCATAAAGAAATAAAGTGGATAAGCTAAAGCGACATAGACCGTTTCCCATGCGATTGAACCGATCCGCCAGATTTCATGCCCTACCCCCAACATTGCCAGAGCAACGGCGACCATCTGGAAAGATGACAATTTTTCTTTATAAAGCACACAGCCGACCAGCACCATCACCAGAGGTAGCAGAAAATAACCGAGCGAGACTTCGAGGCCACGGCCATTGATAGGTCCCCATAGAAATAACCACAATTGCGTGGTACACAACAGTGAACTGATCAGCAACCAGATCAAGAATGAAGGCTGTTGCAACACCCGTTTAAAAATACTGCTGATATGTTTCAGATCACCCGACCACCACATAAAGGCTGTGAGGAATGGTAAGGTCGCCAGCATGCGCCAGGCAAAGGTCTGTTCACTATCTAAAGGCTGTAAAAAAGGCGTAAATACATACAGCACTCCAAAAACCACAGAGGCCAAGACAGATAACGCGATGCCTTTATACATAGTTAAACTCTAATTTCATTCGCCGGCATTATAACGATTAGTACAATAGAAAGCTTAATACTTCATCCATTTAAAATGTAGCTATCTCTCGATTTTAGATTGTCTTTCGACTCATAAAATAAAAAACCATGCCATAGCATGGTTCCCATTAAGACGATCTTTTTATCTTTGAGTTTGTTTGGTATGAATTACATCACTCAGGTCATAGCCCACCGACTGTGCATATTGTAAATATTCATTTACCACATTTTTATCCAATTGAGGATCACGTGAGAGTATCCACATATATTTGCGTTTAGGCTCACCAACCAGAACAGTTTGATAATTTTCATCCAGTTTTAAGACCCAATAATCGCCACGAGCGACCGGAATCCAGCGAATAAAGTCTGGTAAGAAACTGACTTTTAGCTTGGTATTCTGCGGTGGATTTTGCACAAATGCCTCGCCCAATGACTGGGTTTGTCCACCATCTTTTTTAATGCAGCGGTTATCCACCACGATATTGCCATTTTCATTTAAAGTATAAGTCGCTGTGACATCACGGTCACACTTGTTTTGAAAATATAAAGGTTTGCGCGCTACTTCGTACCATGTTCCCAGATAACGGTCCAGTTCAACTTTCTCAATGGTCGGTAATGGCTCCTCTTTCGCATAGGCCATGGTAGCGGCGCCCAAACCGAGAAGAACCGCACTACCCACCGCAATTTTTGCCAGCTTTAATCCAGTACGTGAAGATTTTTGAGTTGTCATAAAGATACCTATTACATGTTCACAAAATATTTATTTAAAAAAATTCTGTTCATACAATAGCTTTATCACAGCTCTCAATTTGTTACATTATGTTTGCTTTGTGATTGATTTTACGTCATTTAAATAAGATTTAATGCAACCAAAATCAATCAAACATCTGGGCTTTTAAACGTACAATTTCATCACGCATACGCGCAGCCTGCTCAAACTGCAGCTCTTTGGAAGCTTTCAACATTTCTTTTTCAAGCTTGTTAATGTGTTTCGCAAACATTTTCGGATCTGCCATGATATGCCGCTCATCGGCACTGATCGCACGTGCCTGATCCGAGGCTTTCAATTCAATTGAATCATCATCCAATACTTCACCGGTATCAATTTCCTTGATCACCTGACGCACTGCACTGCGCGGCGTAATGCCATGTTCTTCATTAAATTGAATCTGCTTGGCACGACGACGATCTGTCTCATCAATGGCTTTCTGCATCGAATCAGTGATTCGGTCTGCATACAGAATCGCCTTACCTTTCAGGTTACGCGCAGCGCGGCCAATGGTCTGAATGAGAGAGCGCTCGGAACGCAGGAAACCTTCTTTATCCGCATCCAGAATAGCAACCAGTGACACTTCCGGCATATCCAGCCCTTCACGCAGCAGGTTAATCCCGACCAGTACATCATGCACCCCAGTACGCAGTTCATGAATGATTTTGACCCGCTCGACGGTATCGATATCCGAGTGTAAATAAGCAACCTTAATCCCATACTCTTTCAAATAAGAGGTTAAATCTTCAGCCATACGCTTCGTCAAGGTCGTAACCAGCACCCGCTCATTAATATCTTTACGCAGATTAATTTCGGAAAGCACATCATCGACCTGCGTCAGTACGGGACGAATTTCAATTTCTGGATCGATCAGACCGGTCGGGCGTACCACCTGCTCGACAATCTGCTGGGACTTTTCCAGCTCGTAACGTGCGGGCGTTGCGCTGACATACACAGTCGTCGGCACAATCCGTTCCCACTCCTCAAATTTCATTGGCCGGTTATCCAGCGCGCTTGGCAAACGGAATCCGTAATTGACCAGATTTTCTTTACGCGAACGGTCGCCCTTATACATGGCACCAATCTGCGGCACCGTCACATGCGACTCATCAATAATTAGCAAGGCATCATCCGGAATATAATCGAACAAGGTCGGTGGCGCTTCACCCGCAGGACGGCCCGACAAATGCCGAGAATAGTTTTCAATGCCGTTGGTATAACCCAATTGCTGCATCATTTCCAGATCATAGCGTGTACGCTGTTCAATCCGCTGTGCTTCCAGCAATTTGTCATTTTCACGGAAGAACACCAGGCGCTCTTTGAGTTCGTCCCGGATGGTTTCAATCGCGCGGGATAAATTGTCTTTCGGCGTAACATAGTGGCTTTTAGGATAAATGGTCACACGAGGTACTTTACGAACCATTTTCCCGGTCAGCGGATCAAACCAGCGAATGGAGTCAACTTCATCATCAAACAGTTCAATCCGGATCGCATCCTGATCCGATTCTGCCGGGAAAATATCAATAATTTCGCCGCGAATACGATAAGTACCACGCAGAAATTCCAGTTCGTTACGCGAATACTGCATCTCGACCAGACGGCGAATAATATCATCACGGCCAATGCGGTCACCTTCCACCACATGCAGCAACATGCTCATATAGGCATTCGGATCACCCAAACCATAAATGGCAGACACCGATGCGACAATAATCGCATCACGTCGCTCTAAGAGTGAACGGGTCGCGGAAAGGCGCATCTGGTCAATATGGTCATTAATTGCAGCATCTTTCTCGATAAAAGTATCTGAAGATGGAACATAGGCTTCTGGCTGATAATAATCATAATAACTGACAAAATACTCAACGGCGTTATTCGGGAAAAACGCTTTAAATTCGCCGTAAAGCTGCGCAGCCAAGGTTTTGTTATGTGCCATGACTATGGTCGGACGCTGGGTCTGGGCAATGACATTGGCCATGGTATAGGTCTTACCAGAGCCTGTTACCCCCAGTAAAAGCTGATCATGAAAACCCTGTTCAATGCCTTTGACCAGCTTTGCAATGGCCTGTGGCTGATCGCCTGCTGGTTGATAACTGGTCACTAATTCAAAGGGCTTTTTATCACTCATAGCTTTCGCTGACTTCGCTGCGGATATAGATTTGATTTATTATGAGGGTAAATTGGAATTACTCAATCCCTGCTTAGGTTTCTGTTTGGTAAAATAAAACAATATTACTATTCATTATTTGTTAGCGCTTTAATCGCTATCTGCTTTGAAAAATCATTAATAAAATATACAGTTACAAAGGGAATAAATACAGAACAAACTAATCATTTTCAGCCAGCAGCTTTATTTGGGCGTACTCGGTATCCTGTTTTGGCTTATGGGTGAAATACTCTATCTGTTTGGCTAGGCCGGCACAATTTTGCCTTGACCCCTTTTCATTTCAAAGGCAACATGAAGATCAGGATGGCCTAGAATCGACAATTATGACTTACCACTATCACGATGAAAGTATTGTTAAATCCCTTCCGGAAAATACGGTTTTTGTTTTTGGCAGCAACTTGGCTGGACAACACGGTGGTGGAGCAGCCAGAACGGCACTTGAGCATTTTGGTGCAGTCATGGGCGTGGGTCGTGGCTGGGCGGGTCAGAGCTATGCCATTCCCACCATGAACGAGCATTTGCAACAAATGCCGCTCTCACAAATCCAGCACTATATTGATGACTTTAAGATTTACACCAAAAATCATCCTAAAAATAAATATTTTATTACTTCCTTGGGCTGTGGGATCGCAGGTTATAAGGTCGAGGAAATTGCACCGATGTTTAAAGGCATCTCACGCAATGTCATTTTCCCGCAATCTTTCCGTCCTTTTGTCGAAAAGCCGCTGCCAAAATTAAGCGCAAATTTTTTACACACCATATTCCGTGATTCGGTCATTTTAACTCCGGCCAGTGATGAGTTGATTGAAGAACTGCCTTTGACCGAAAATGAAAAAAGCTTGGCGAGAATTATTTTAAATACCCAGATCTATCCGACCGACAGCAATGGGCGGGAACGTGTCTTTGAAATTGAAGATATCCTGCACAACCTGAATACCAAGCTGGTCGACTTTCAGAGCCATTCAGAAGGTGCCATGTTATTTGGAGGCGTGATTTTAGCACTACTAGAACTTTATAATATTAACGAGAAAGATTTTATTGATGTCTGGCAAGGTGAGAGAGAAATTGCGCCACCGAAACCGGAAAATAAAGCGCGTAAAAGCATTCGTTAGTGCTATCAAAATATCTTTCAAAAAAGCCAATGTTTGAATTGGCTTTTTTTTTATGGGCGGCTAAAATATCGAATATGAAATCAATCAGGTCTGGATTTTATTTTGATGGGTATTTACAGAGCTTAAATATTTCGTTTGCTTTATGAAGAATAAAATTGAAAGAGATTTGGATAAATCAGAGTTCTAATTTCTCTTTAGTTGAAAGATAAATCAAATATTGATCGCTAACTCCCTAAAAAATTCCACAAAAAAAAGCCATGATTTATCATAGCTTTTTGAGTCTGATCAATTAGCGTTTACCCATTGAACGGCGAGTACCACGTGGTGGCATCCAAGTACGGTCAGCATAACGCTGCGGTCTTGGTCTTAAATCTTCCAGAACTTCTTCTGCAGCATTTTGCTCTGCTTGCTTGATCGGGAAAGGTAAATTAACCAGGGGCTTTTTTTTGGGAGGAGTTTGGGTGCTCATGTGATTCACTCAATAATATATGCAGCTATTGTACAAAAAAACTCAGTCGACTGGGTAGCAGGATCTTGGATAAATTCATATGCTCTTGTTTTGGAAAAATAAAAAATCATCCCATGATGATAAATGCTTGAATCAATGCAGCCTAAAATTTACCTAAACTCTCCTCTCTATCTTCCATGATAAAATTCATAGGATTGAAATTTTAACGCTCTCAAGAGCAAATTTCCTTCATTTTTATACTTAAGCTAGTCAGGTAAAAATAATGATTTTTACACACTATGCATTTCTCAAAACTCAAGAGATATCAACAAAAAATATACAGAAGTTACCAATCTCAACCCTCGCTTAACTTTTGATCTATTGTTCTATAACTGATTTTTTTAAGGCAATTCACATAATTAGTTAACTAGAAAAACGAATAAACAAACTGGACATGGAGTTCCAAATCAATGAAAACATTGCTGGCATGTATGGCAGGCCTAGCCACTTTACCTATGGTCGCGCATGCAGATTCCCCTTATTTTAGCTTGCAAGATGGAGATGGCTTTAAGCGCTTTTCGGTATCAGTCGGTGCATTGCATGTGATGCCGCAAGGTAAAGCCCAGCCCTTTAAAGTGAATACTGCTGTTAAAGAAGGCGAAACATCACAAGTAGGTGATATCTCAATTGACTCTGTGAAAAATAATCTTGATCCAGACATGGATCCAAACCTTTCCTCTGTTTTTGTTAATATTCTGGATCGACTTGGTACAGAAACACTGCCTGCAGCGCTCAGTGGGCGAGCTGAAATCTATGGACTGGAAAGCTGGAATAATCCTGGTACAGGCCTGGAAGCGGATGATGTCACCACCTTAGGCATTATGACCAATTACTATTTTACCGATAATATTTCTTTTGAAATGAAAGCCGGCATTCCACCTAAAGTAGACTTGCAAGGCAGTGGTAAAATCTACGCGCCTTTTTCTGCGCTTGCGACTCCAAGTCTTGATTTAATTCCACAAATTCCAGGTGGAATTGATTTACCTGGCATTGAATTGAAAAATGATATTCTCATTACTGATCTGGAAGCTTATGGGCCGGCCGCCTCTGCCCGCGCCTGGACACCTGCCTTTGAATTCCAGTATCACTTTGGTAAAACCGGAGTGAATAAATTCCGGCCTTATGTCGGCTTAGGTGTGATGTATGCCTATTTCAATGAACTGGAAATTAACTCACGTACCGAGCAGGACCTGATTGCTGCAGGACATATGATTGCCAATATCAAGGAAGGAAAAGCAGGTGCTTCTCTGGATGGCACGCCAAGTTCAGCCAACCCGAAAGTTGATCTGGAAGCATCCGATGCTTTCGCGCCTGTGGCCACGGTCGGCTTTAGCTATGACTTTAATGACACCTGGTTTGCAGTCGGTTCAGTATCTTATGCACATCTAAAAAATGACACGACAATTACGGTGACAGATGCAAATTTAGGTGAACTGATTCGCTCTAAAGCCGATATTGAAGTCAATCCGATTCTGGCCTATGCCGGGATCGGTATGCGTTTCTAAGCTCAATATCCGATTTTTAATTAAAACGGCTTCGGCCGTTTTTTTAGGCTTAATATATTGATAAAAAAAATTTATCTTTTGATCAATATTTATTTAATCGCCTCTATTGCTTGAATCGAATACTATACATATCAACTTTATAGGCATGAATGACATATGGCTGACAGTCAATTTTCCAAAGCTCTTATTTTTATGCTGATTGGCTCCGCCATCATTTTGGCACTGTCACTGGGTGTACGTCATGCCTTTGGTCTGTATCTGGTACCGATGAGCGAAGAGTTTGGCTGGGGTCATAATGTTTTTAGTCTGGCCATTGCCATGCAAAACCTGATCTGGGGTGCAGTTCAACCGATTACCGGGGCATTTGCTGATAAATATGGCAGCAAGATTGTGGTAGCTGTAGGCGGAGCCTTATATGCAATTGGTCTACTCTTGATGGCAGTTAGCTCGACCGGATTATTGCTTAATCTAAGTGTGGGTCTGATTCTGGGTCTCGCCCTGTCTGCCACCTCATTTCCGGTCTTATTGTCTGCGGTCGGGCGTGCCGCCCCACCAGAAAAGCGCAGTTTGGCAATGGGAATTGCCAGTGCGGCCGGGTCTTTTGGTCAGTTTATCATGCTGCCTTCAACCCTGCTGCTATTACAGAATGTTGGCTGGTCAGCGGCGCTGGTGGTCAGTGCCATTTTAATTGCACTGATTGTGCCATTGGCCTGGATGCTGAAAGCACCGATGTATGTTCATCCCAACGCGGCCGCTACCCCCAATAAAGTCTCACTCAATTTTAAACAGATTCTGGTGGTAGTGAAAAATCATAAACCGTTCTGGTTTCTAGCCATGGGCTTTTTTGTTTGTGGTTTTCAGGTCGTTTTTATTGGCATCCACCTGCCGGGCTATCTGATTGATCATGGCTTTAATGCCACAACCGGTACGATTTTCTTAGCCTTAGTGGGTCTGTTTAATGTGCTAGGCACCTATACCGCCGGCTGGCTCGGTGGAAAATATTCCAAACCGCATCTGCTAATGGGATTATATGCCTTGCGTGGAATTGCGATTATTGCCTTTCTCATGCTGCCTCTCAGCACATGGACAGTCTATAGCTTTGGTGTCATTATGGGGTTACTCTGGTTATCGACCGTTCCGCTGACCAATGGCATTGTAGCGAATATGTTCGGGGTGAAATATCTGACCATGCTCAGTGGCATTGTGTTCTTTACCCATCAGGTTGGCTCGTTTTTCGGTGGCTGGCTCGGTGGAGTCAACCATGATTTGAGCGGCAATTATAATGCGGTGTGGATGCTATCAATTGTCCTCAGCATTTTTGGCGTAATGGTGCATTTCTGGGTCAATGAGGAGCAAATCGTCCATGACTGATTCTCTACTGAAACTCAAACTCTCGATTGTGGTGGCAATCCTGCTTTTACTGGCTTTGTCGATTGGCCTGTGGTTACAAACCCCTCAGCTGTTTGAATATTTTAATCAGGCTTTCTGCGCACACTAAACTGTCGAAATATCCTCAGCAGAAAATGCGCAATCCATCGCACAATAAGTTAAATGTTTCAAAATCAACTGAATAGTAAAAATAACAGATTATTCATAAACTTATCATTTCTTTTGATTTTATTTCAGTCTGGAATTTTCTTAGATTTTGATCAATAAGAAAATTCTGAGACTTGATAATGACCAGCTTAACCCAACTTTCACAAGCGATTCATGATGCTCCACGCTGGCATCAGCAAGATCAATTTCAACATCCGGCTGAAATCAAGATTGTACCGCAAACCGGTCAGGCCTTAGGCGCAGTAGTCTATGGTCTGGATGCCCGTAAAGCCCAGTCATCCGAAACCATTTTGAAACTAAAACAGGCGCTGGCTGAGCATCTGATTTTGATCTTCAAACAGCAAAGTCTGGATGATTTACAGTATCTGGCGTTTTCAACTTATTTCGGTTCCATTTTCCGCCCCGGTGCAGATACACCGGTACTGGCTACGCAGTCCGATAGCGGTGTTCCACCCGATGTCGTTCCGGTGTCCAATGCTGTTGGTCAGGGAGACTATACTGGGCATGGTGAACTGACCCCACATGCCGATCATCAATGGACACCTCTACCTTCTTTTGGTTCATTATTGTATGCAATTGAACTGCCTCAGGATGGCGGACAAACCAGCTGGATCAACACCATTAAAGCTTATAACGCACTCGATAAAGAAACCAAAGTACAGATTGATCAACTACAACTGATTACTTACAACCCTTTCGTGCGACGCCAAAAAACTAAAGATCAGGCTGTTGATCAAGGTTACGGTAATAGCCCGCTGTATCGCTTTAAAGATCAGCCCATATTAAGTCATGCCTATCCACATCCACTGGTGCGGACCCATCCTGAATCTGGCCGTAAAGCGCTTTGGCTAAACACCCATACCGAAGTCGAGCTGGTCAATTATGATGATCAGGCTGGCAGTCAACTGATCGAAAAATTACGTGAGCATATTTCAAAACCTGAGTTCGCTTATGAACATCACTGGGAAATTGGCGATATCGTGTTCTGGGATAATCAGGTGACTTTGCACTCACGCCGTCCATTCCCGGCTGATCAGCGACGTTTATTAAAACGCATCAGTCTGGCGGGTAGCCGTCCGTTTTAGAAATGAGAAAATCAGAATAACAAGAAAGGTCATTACAACCTTCGATAATAATGACTCACATGTAAATCCTGTACCATTGAGACTTTGACCGGCTCAATGGTTTTTTATTTTTTCAAACAATAAAAATATCTAACTCTGAATATAAATGTAGATAGTAAATCCCTTAACAAAACAAAGCGCCTGTTTACTTTTCCTCACCTAATCTGCCTAGTGTATTTTCCTTTTTCTGCTTAGCGTATTAGAAAATCAGCAACAAACCTATGGAAAGAGGAAACGACAATGAATCAGCTTCAATTTTCAGATTGTGTTCAAACCTGTATGAACTGTTCCCTGGCCTGTGCCAACTGTGCCAGTGCCTGTCTTAAAGAAGAAGATCTGGAGATGATGCGGGAGTGTATCCAGCGCTGTCTGGACTGTGCAGATATCTGTCAGTTGTGTGCCCGTATGGAACAAAAGCAATCTCCATTCATGCATGAAATATGTGAACTTTGTGCGAAAGCCTGTGACTACTGTGTAGAAGAATGTGGTCATCATGAAGATGAACATTGTCAGCAATGTGCCGAAGCATGCCGCCGCTGTGCTGAAGAATGCCGAAAAATGGCTGCTTAAAAATTCAATTTGATCAACTTGACTGACTTAATCAATTCCAATAAAAAAACCGCAAGTGAAGACTTGCGGTTTTTCTGTCTAAGTCAAATATCTCACTTAGAATAAACGGTTCATACCATTCAGTGTCGCTACACGATACGCTTCCGCCATGGTCGGATAGTTAAACGTGGTTTCTACAAAGTACTTGATGGTATTGTTCGGACTGTTCATGACCGCCTGACCAATATGGATAATTTCAGAGGCATTATTACCGAAGCAATGTACACCCAAAACTTCTAGCGTTTCGCGATGGAACAGAATCTTTAATTCGCCCATGGTATCACCGGTAATCTGTGCACGTGCCAAATGACGGAATGATGCCTGACCGACTTCATACGGAATCTTTTCTTCAGTCAGCTGCTGTTCAGTCTTACCAATCGAAGAAATCTCAGGAATGGTATAAATCCCGGTTGGAATATCAGTCACCGGTGCAACGTCTTTCTCGCCGCTCATGTTGGCACCTGCGCAACGACCTTGGTCATAGGCAGCAGAGGCTAGCGAAGGCCAACCGATTACATCACCGGCAGCGTAGATATTTTCTACTTCAGTCTGATATTGATCATTCACAGTCAATTGACCACGGCTGTTCGGTTTCAGGCCGACATTTTCAAGACCTAGACCATCGGTATTACCTGAACGGCCATTACACCACAAAATTGCATCAGCTTTGATTTTCTTGCCGCTTTGCGTGTGCATCACCACATGGTCATCAAATGTTTCTAAAAAGTCGATCTGTTCATTATGACGAATCAGCACACCCTGCTCACGCAAGTGATAAGACAGCGCATCAGAAATTTCATCATCGAGATAGCTTAAAAGTTTGTGCTGGGTGTTGATCAGGTCAACTTTATGTCCCAAACCAATAAAGATTGAGGCATATTCACACCCGATCACACCTGCGCCATAAATAATGATTTTCTGGATGGAATAGTCCAGATCCAGAATTTTGTCTGAATCAAATACACGTGGATGATTAAAATCAAGAATGTCTGGACGATATGGACGCGAGCCGCTTGCAATGACCAGTTGCTTAAACATCAGCGTTTCTTTAATGCCATCTGGGTTAAATACAAAAATGGTATTTTGATCCTGAACGTAGGCACGACCATGATAAATATCAATTTTATTGCGGTCGTAGAAACGTGAATGTGTATCTACTTGTTGTTGAATAACTTTATGTGCATGACGCAACACTTGCTTCATGGTGAACTGCTTCCAGTCCCCAACTTTTTGAAACAGTGGATCACGTTGATAACGGATAATACTGGATACTGTTTGACGCAATGCTTTACTTGGAATCGTACCGACATGGGTACAGTTACCACCCAGCTGTTCACGCATCTCAACGATTGCAACACGCTTACCAGATTTGGCAAGTTTCATTGCCGCGCCTTCGCCCGCAGGGCCCGAACCTAGAACTACCGCATCATATTTAACGAAAGTCCCACTAACGACCTCTTTTTTACGTGGCATTCAACGCTCCTCAAAATTAAAAAATTCACTTTAATCTACACTCTTATTATGACGTAAATCCTGTTGATTTGGTGTATTTAACTCACATATATTGCTTGATAAGAACATTTTTTAAATGAATACCCCTTTTTGCCCTATTTAGAACGAAGTCCGTTATAATAACTGCGCTATCTTTGAGTATCTCCCCCTTCAAAAACAGTGGAAAAGTTGAATATGTCTGAAAACCGTAAACCTGAACAGGGCGTCAAACTTCGCGGTGCGGAAAAAGTTGCCCGCATTCCTGTAAAAGTTGTTCCTACGGTTGAAACGCCACGCAAGCCGGACTGGATCCGGGTGAAAATGGCGGCACCTGAAGAAGTTCAACGTATTAAAACCACACTACGTCAGCAAAAATTACATACGGTGTGCGAAGAAGCCGCCTGTCCAAACCTGCCTGAATGTTTTGGTGGCGGTACTGCGACTTTCATGATTATGGGCGATATCTGTACCCGTCGTTGTCCGTTCTGTGATGTGGCTCATGGCCGTCCAAATGCACTCGATGCAGATGAACCGCGTCATATGGCAGAAACTATTGCCAATCTGGGTTTGAAATATGCAGTGATCACTTCGGTAGACCGTGATGATTTACTAGATGGCGGTGCACAGCATTTTGTAGATTGTATTAAAGAAGCGCGTGCTCTAAGCCCGAATACCCTGCTGGAAATTCTGGTGCCAGATTTCCGTGGTCGTATGGATATCGCGCTGCGCATCATGACTGAATGCCCACCAGATGTGTTTAACCACAATATCGAAACTGTACCGCGTTTATATAAAGCCATGCGTCCAGGTTCTGACTATCAGCACTCTTTAAACCTGCTAAAAATGTTTAAAGAATACTGCCCGGATGTACCAACCAAATGTGGTCTGATGGTGGGTATTGGTGAAACTGAAGAAGAAGTACTTGCTTTGCTTGATGATCTGCATGCGCATGGCGTAGATTATGTGACGATTGGTCAGTATTTACAGCCTTCAAAAGAACATGCAGCGATTGACCGCTTCGTAACACCTGAAGAATTCGAGCGTTATACTGAACATGGCCAAAAACTGGGCTTCCGCAATATCTGGGCTGCACCAATGGTTCGTTCAAGCTACTTTGCAGACCGCCAATACTACGGCGAACCAGTTCCAGCAGTGCGTCGTAAGGTTGACCCTGCCAAGAAAATTGCAGTTCAGGCCATTGAAGCTTAATCCTGTTTAAATAAATGAAATAAAAGCCCTCTCAAGTAGAGGGCTTTTTTTATCTCTTCAATTTAAATTTTACTGAGCGTTAAACCCCATTTTTTATTTTAGATAAGATTAAGCCATTACTTATCTTCACATTTCGTTGCGCGTTCTCACTTGAAGAATGAGCATTTTTCAAACAATCTCAGAAATAGATGAAAGATTTAAAAATATCGTTGTAAGACTTGAAAACGATCATTCTCACACGTGCAACGCTGAACCTGTCCGATCCTCAAGCGACAAAAAAATGAATGAACTGTGACAAAAATTCTATGAGATCCCCGTATAGGCAGCGTTGTATAAATCTGGAGAACTATAACAATGCTATTTATATTTGCTGTACTACTGCTATTACTCAGTTTATGGGCCGTTTTCTATTTTCAGCTCTCCCGTAGCGCGGGTGCAATTGCGCTGATCATCGTGTCAATTGTCTGCGCTTTTATTAGTCCATGGTCGCTGATTCTAGGAATTCCGCTGATCCTAATTAGCCTTGTAGTGATGATCGACCCTTTACGTATGTCGTTTATTTCCAAACCGGCCTATAAAGCACTGGCAAATGCCATGCCGAGTATCAGTCCGACAGAACGCGAAGCACTGGATTCCGGAACCAGCTGGTGGGAAAAAGAGCTGTTTATGGGTGCACCGAATTGGGAAACCTTTAACAGTTATCCTTATCCAAAGCTGTCGCTAGAAGAACAGGCCTTTCTGGACAATGAAGTTGAAACCTTGTGCAGCATGCTGGATGAATGGGAAATTCATGAGCAAAAAGCGCTGCCTGATCATGTCTGGCAATATATTAAGGAACATGGTTTCTTGGGCCTGATTATTCCCAAAGAATACGGCGGTCGTGCCTTTAGCTCCTTTGCCCAAAGTCGGGTGATGAGCAAGATTGCTTCGCGATCTCTGACCACAGCCGTGAGTTGTATGGTACCGAACTCACTCGGACCAGGCGAGCTGTTACTGCATTATGGTACCGAAGAACAGAAAGACCGTTATCTGCCGGGTCTGGCGCGAGGCGAAGAAATTCCCTGTTTCGGTTTGACCAGTCCGGAAGCCGGCTCCGATGCCGGTGCGATTCCTGATACGGGCGTGGTCTGCTATGGCCAGTTTGAAGGTCAGGAAGTCTTAGGCCTGAGAATGAATTTTTCCAAACGCTGGATTACTTTGGCACCAATTGCGACAGTGGTGGGTCTGGCCTTTAAAATGTATGACCCTGATCATCTTCTGGGTGAACAGACTGAATACGGCATTACCTGTGCCCTGCTCCCTGCCAGTCATGAAGGCGTAATAGTGGGACCACGGCATAACCCCGGACCACCATTCATGAATGGTACGGTTGAAGGTAAAGATGTGTTTATTCCTCTGGACTGGATTATTGGTGGCGTCAAAAATGCCGGCAAAGGCTGGCGTATGCTGATGGAATGTTTGGCAGTCGGTCGTGGCATCTCCCTACCAGCGCTGTCTACTTCTACTTCAGAAATGACTTATTTAAATGTGGGTGCTTTCTCTCGTATTCGTCAGCAATTCAAGATTTCAGTTGGTAAGTTTGAGGGTGTTCAGGAAGCCACCAGTGAAATCGCCAGTGACACCTATATGCTGGAAGCCTTCCGTTATCTGGTCACCTGTGGTCTGAATCAGGGTGGCAAGCCTGCCGTAATGACAGCGATTGCCAAATATTATGCGACAGAAGGCATGCGTAAAGTGGTCAATCACGGTATGGATGTGGTCGGTGGCCGCGCCATTCAGATGGGTCCGCGTAACTTTCTGGCGCCTTATTATCAGGCAATTCCAGTCTCCATTACGGTTGAAGGCGCCAATATTCTTAGTCGTTCCCTGATGATTTTCGGTCAGGGTTCAATGCGTTGCCATCCTTATCTTTATGAAGAATTACAGCTCTTACAAGCAGAAGATCCGGCAGCGGCTCTAAATCCTTTTGATAACTTGCTGTTTAAGCATTTGGGTTACACCTTTAACCGGACTGCTCGCTCCTTTGCCTATGCCTTTACAGGTGGCTCCAATGCTGCGCCGCAAAGTGCTGTTGACTTTACCCGTCCTTATTACAAGATCATTAACCGGCTGAGTGCCAACTTTGCTTTAACTGCGGATATGTGTCTAGGATTACTCGCAGGGGATATCAAACGTAAGGAAATGCTTTCGGGTCGTCTGGCCGATATTCATGCACATCTGTTTATTGCTTCCTCAATTCTGAAATATTTTGAGCATAGCAAAAAGACTGAAGATGAGCGTTTGCATGCACAGCTTGCGGTAGAAAAATCTCTGTATACGGCGCAAGAAGCATTTTTTGATCTGTTTGCCAACTTCCCGGTAGGTACAGCAGCAAGCATGGTCAAACTGTTATGTTTCCCATTTGGCCGTCCAGTACAGAAACCATCAGACCAGCTGAAACAGCAGGTTGCAAATAGCATGATGGAAGACAATGCATTCCGTCAGGTCTTGAAAAAGCATGTCTATTACAATACTCATGAAAATGATGTCACCGGCCGTATGGAATCTACTTTCATCATGTTGCTGGACATTGAACAGCTGTGGGATCGCTTTAAAAAAGCAGAAAATAAAGACCAGTTCAAGGGTTTAAGCTTTGCAGAGCATGTGGCAGATGCACAGCTACATGGTTTTATTAATGATGAGGAAGCAGAAAAATTGCTGCACTACAATGCGCGTCGTTATGACAGCATGTTGACCGATGTATTTGATCTGCATTTGCAGGAGGTATTAGAGCTTGAGAATCCGTATCTCATCAAGGAAGATGCCAAAGGAACGGATACTTCAGTGCAAACTGATCCTTCACACTCAGTATCACCTTAAATAAAACTTGAATTTAAGGTGTCATAAAAATTCCAGAGTGAAGTCATTTTATTACTTTACTCTGGAAGCTTTAAAAGTGGCTTTTCAGCCACTTTTTTTACGACTATTGCACGATGGTATTTCAGATTAAAAGTACTAATCTAACTCTATAAAAAATTGAGGGTAAACAATGTCACAACAAGATTATGAAAATGGCCTGAAAGTCCGTACTGAAGTGATGGGTGAAAGCTTTGTAAAACGTGCTCAGGAAAATACCGTGCCTTTTAGCCAACCATTACAGGACTGGATTAATGAACATGCCTGGGGTTCGACCTGGCAACGTGAAGGTGTATTACCACGTAAATATCGCTCCTTAATTACCATTGCATTTCTGACTGCTCAAAAAAGTCCCACTGAATTGAAAGGCCATGTGCGAGGTGCCCTAAATAACGGTGCAACGGTTGAGGAAATTCAGGAAGTGCTGCTGCATAGCCTGCCTTACTGCGGCGCACCAGCGACTCAGGAAGCGTTTCGTGCAGCGCTCGAAGTGATTCAGGAATATCAGGCAAATCAACAGAATTAAGATTTACTTAGGCTATTGAGCTGCCTAATGAATAAATAAAGCCGGGAATTAAAATTCCCGGCTTTTTAAATTTTAAACTGATATATCTATAGCTATAACTTCTTTAACACTGTCTTTAATATTGTTTGAAAAGATTATCTTCTTAATTCAATTTGAGTCCGCTGTTCCAGTCCTTGCACCGCAGCGGAGAAATCCAACTGGCTGGCCTGTGGCTTGGCAATCTGCTGGAACTGTTGTTGCACCAATGACATCACTGATAAATCCAGTTGCTGCTGTTGCACTAGTTCCAAAGCAATACCAATATCTTTCTGCAATAAATCCAGCGCAAAGGTTTTATGAAACTCACGGCTTAAAACCCGCTGTGCCATGATATTTTCTGACATGCTGCTTTTACCACTGGAATGATTAATACAGTTCAACGCACTGCTTAAATCAACTCCCTGCCCTTTCAGTACAGTCAACCCTTCAGCCAGTGCCCATAAATGGGTCGCCATCAAAGTATTATTAACGGCTTTCACTGCAAAACCAGAACCGCTTTCTCCCACATATTCAATCAAGCCAGCAAAAGCAGCAATGATCGGTTTAGCTTGTTCAAAGGCAGCTTCATTTCCTCCCACCATCACGGTTAAAGTACCGCGTTCCGCTCCAATGGTTTGGCCAGAAACCGGTGCATCCAGATAAAAACTGCTTTGTTGCTCCAAGAGCTTCGCCAGTTTCTGTGCTGATTCCGGTACACCACTGGTACAGTCAATCCAGATTGCCCCTTGTTTGGGTGGATGAGCTGCAATTAATGCTTCTACATCCTGACTGGTCGGTAAACAGGAAAAGATAAAATCTGCCTGAACCGCCTGCTCAATACTCACTGCCTGCGTTGCAAAAGTTTCAGCATGCGCTACAGCTTTCTGTTCAGTCCGGTTCCAGACCCAAACCTGATGTCCGAGTTTTGGCAAATGGGAGGCCATATGCCAGCCCATTGCCCCGAGTCCTAAAAATGCAATTGTATGACTCAAAAAATGCTCCTCATATTAAGCGACTGGCTTAGCCTCGACCTCAGTTACGGTTTCAGCTGGTTCAGATGCTGGTAATTCTTTATCTTCACCACGGTTCAGGAATAGATTCAATAGAATTGCGGCTAAGGTTGCGGTACCAATACCCCCTAGATCAAAACCACCGATCTGCAAGCTATAGTTCCCTGTACCCATGATCAGACACACGGCACCAATAATCAGCGTACTGTTCTTGGTGAAATCAACACGGTTATCTACCCAAATTTTCGCACCAGCCACCGTAATCAGACCAAATACGACAATCGATGCACCACCCAATAAAGCCACTGGAATGGTACTGATCACTGCGCCAAATTTAGGCGAAAGTCCGAGTAAAATTGCGAAGATACCAGCAAAGACAAATACAGTGGTTGCATAAACTCTGGTGACTGCCATTACACCGATATTTTCGGCATAAGTGGTCATGCCTGTACCACCGACAGAAGCTGACAATGAAGTACACACCCCATCAGCAAAGAAACCGCGTCCCATATACGGTGACAGGTTTTTACCGGTCATCGCAGAGACTGCCTTAAAGTGTCCCAGATTTTCTGCAACCAAGATAATTGCCACTGGTGCAATCATTAGCATGGCATTTATTTCAAAGACCGGACTCTGGAAATTTGGCAAACCAAACCATGCTGCTTCACTGACCTTGGTAAAATCAATCGCAGGTCCGAAGCCCATCACATTGGTGAAAAGGAAATAAATCAGGTAGGAAGATAATAAGCCCAATAACAATAATAGACGGCGTACCATTCCTCGGGTAAACACAGCAATCACACTGATACAGATAATGGTGATTAAAGCCATCCACGAATCAAACTGGTTCGCTGAAACACTCTTAATCGCCACGGGCGCCAGGTTCAAACCGATGATCATCACGATCACGCCTGTCACTACAGGTGGCATCAGTTTTTCAATCCAGTTGGTACCAGTTTTCATCACCAGTAGCCCAATCAAGGCATAGACAATACCGCAAGCAATCGTACCGCCAAGGGCTAATCCTATATTTGGATTGGCTCCAACCCCTGAATAACCCGTCACTGCGACGACCGCACCAATAAAGGCAAAGCTTGATCCCAGATAACTAGGCAATCGACCGCCCGTGATCAGGAAAAATAAAATGGTCCCAATCCCAGTAATGAAAATCGTGAGATTGGGATCAAACCCCATTAATAAGGGTGCCAGCACGGTTGCGCCAAACATGGCAAACACATGCTGCAATCCGAGAATAATACTTTTTCCAGCAGGCAGATATTCATCTGTTTGCACGGGTGTGGTATCGAGATTGCCTTGGTAAGGCTTAAATTTTGGAAACCACGTTTCTTTTTCTTGCATCGGCTTCCCCTCCTTGATTAGGATTGAATTGAATTAGCACATTTTGTGTGGCTCACAGTAAGAACGGTTGAAGTACATCAGCGCATTGCCTTGACTCTGGCACATCGCTTTCACCTCACAGAACAGCACGTCATGACTGCCTACGGATAAACATTGGACCACCTCGCAGTCAAAACTGACTAAGGCATCCTCAAGTACAGGTGACTGGGTCACCAAAGTTTTCCAGTTCCCCTGACTGAAACGCTCTGCCATTGGTGTTTTTCCACCAAACAGATTGGATAGATGTTGTTGATGTGATACCAAGGTATTCACACACAACACCTGATTCTTTTTAAAGGTTTCATAAACTGAAGCAGAACGGTTCAGACACACCAGCAACGTTGGTGGTGTATCCGTCACGCTACATACAGCTGAGGCAGTAAATCCTGCCAACCCTGCATCGCCTTGCGTGGTAATGACATTGACTGCAGCCCCCAGATTGGACATGCCCTGACGGAAAATCTGCTGATCGACCTGGGGCAATACTTCAGCTGCGGTTTCAGTCTTTAAAACCTTATTTGATGCATTATTCTCTGCAACCGCTTCCGTGATGATTTTAGACAATTTGGCATTCATGCTGTTCTCCCCGCCCCAAGTCAGTTTTTAGTGACAGACTTAGGGCTGATATAGATGAGATTGAATCAGGTGGATCGGCTTATACATGGGCAATCGAAGCAATTTCGACCAGCGCATCAGGTTTGACCAAACCTGTCTGTACGCAATAACGTGCCGGTTTATCTCCCGGGAAATATTCTGCATAAACTGCATTAATCGCAGCATAATCTGCCCAGTCTTTGACAAAGACATGGTTAAAGGTCACGTCATCCATACTGCCGCCTGCTTCTTCAATCACACGCTTGATGGTTTCCAGAATATGACGGGTCTGTGCTGCGGCATCACCGACATGCACCACATTATTATTTTCATCAAAGGCCAATGTACCGGATACATACACAATATTGTCTGCCTTGGTTGCCGGTACAAATGGCGCTAACGGTTTTGAAGTTCCTGCTGGAATAATGACTTCTTTAGGCATACTGTTTTTTCCTTAATCCTGATCTTTAATTCTTTAGGCACTTTCAGCCAATTTAGTTTCTTTAAGTGATTCACTTTCTTTTTGAAAGGTTTCGACAAAATTTGCGGTATCTGACACCCAGCCAAAGAAGGTCTTGATGTTGTACAGACTGGCTTCGTGGGCTTCGACTGGACCGGCCTGATGGCAAGCATCCGCTAGCGCCACACCGAAATATTCCAGAAAGAAACCATCACGCAGGGTTGATTCCACGCAGACATTGGTGGCAATTCCGACAAAAATTAGGTTACGGATGCCACGAACACGCAACATGCTGTCCAGTGCGGTATTAAAGAAACCGCTATAGCGAGGTTTTTCAATGACCAGATCTTGTGGCAGTGGCTGTAACTCATCAATCAGTTCAAAGTCCCAGCCCCCTTTGGCCAGTAATTGCCCCTGTAATTCGGGACGTTTACGCATGGTCTTTAAGGCATTGGATTTATGGAAATTCGGAGAATCTGTACCACCTGCTTCCTTATATTCTGCATCCCAGCCATTTTTGAAATAAATCACCTGAATACCGGCCGCATGCGCAGCATCGACTGCCTTTTTAATGTTTTCGACTACGGGTTTGGTCTTTGAGACATCAAAACCCGCCAGATCCAGATAGCCGCCCTGCGAGGTATAGGCATTCTGCATATCAATCACAATCAGGGCAGTCTGTTCTGGTGCAAGGCAGATTGCTTCAGGTTCAGCTTTAAGCGTTTTTCCAGTGCCGATTTTTTCTGTGAAACCGGCCCTTACCACTGATTCACTCATGCGCTTTTCTCCAGTACAGGTGCTTCACCCTCAATCACAATATGGTCACGGCATTTCATCAATGGCTGGATTTTCTGACCGAAATCTTCTACACCCTGAACGAAATCATCAAAGGTCAGCAACACACCTTCAGTGCCCTTGATCTCGCCAATTTCATCCAACATTCGTGCCACATTTTCATAAGAACCTACCAAGGTTCCCATATTGATATTCACTGGAGATACGCTAGACGCCATTTGACGGATATTGGTATCTGCACCGGAAGTCGTGTCTTTCCCGCCCTGATTCATCAACCAGTTAATCGCTTCCATATCTGCGCCATCGTTATAGTGTTGCCATTTCACTTGAGCTTCTTCATCAGTTTCTGCCGCGATGACCATAAACAGCACATAAGTCTGTACATCACGACCCGTCACATCTGTTTTTTCTTTTAGGCGATCATTAATTTCTGCATAAGCGGTCGGTGTATTCAGCCCTTTACCAAACACGAAGTTGTAGTCAGCATATTGCGCAGAAAACTCCAGACCGGCATCAGACTGACCAGCACAGATGATTTTCATGTCTGCTTGCGGGCGAGGGCTGACACGACAGTCTTCCATCTGGAAATGTTCGCCCTTAAAGTCTGACTTACCAGTCGCCCAAAGTTCACGCAGAATTTGTACATATTCAGACAGATATTCATAGCGTTTACCAAAATAGTCATTACCTGGCCACATACCCATTTGGGTATATTCAGGTGGTTGCCAGCCGGTCACGACATTCAGACCAAAACGACCATTTGAAATCGAATCAATAGTTGATACCATGCGCGCGACAATTGCAGGTGGCATCACCAGAGTTGCGGCAGTTGCGAAAATTTTAATTTTGCTGGTGACAGCTGCAAGACCTGCCATCAGGGTAAACGTTTCCAGGTTATGTTCCCAAAATTCAGTCTTGCCACCAAAGCCACGCAGCTTGATCATGGAGAGTGCGAAATCGAAACCATAGTGCTCAGCGCGCTGTACGATTTGTTTGTTTAACTCAAAAGTCGGCATGTACTGCGGTGCATTTTCAGAGAGTAACCAGCCATTATTTCCGATTGGACAGAAGACACCTATTTTCATTTTCACACCTCATTATTTTTAACGCTTATTCAAATTTCTGATTCCACTTTGGGAGTTTTATTTACAAGATAAACATTGCAAAGCGTGTGCCAACTATATTTAGTTAATATTTATCAAATACTTAATATTTTATTTTTTGAATTTTTAGTAAAATAACTATTTTTACCGATGAGTCAATTTTGAACATACTGTTTCATTCAAGTGCACTCGTACCAATTTGTGCATTTGCAGTTCATACATCAATTCGAAGTAAAAACCATGCTAATGCTACAAAAATGATTGATTAGAAAAAATAAAAAGCCAGACAATAGGTCTGGCTTTAAAGAAATCTTCAAACTAAGGGGAGATCAGGAATGAAAGGATCAATTGATTCACCTGATCTGTCTCGGTCACAGTAGATGCATGTGCACCTGTATCAAGCAAACTGAGGTGACTATGTGGCAGGCATTGTTGTAATTGCTGTGAACGTTGATAAGGCACCAGAAAATCATCCTGATTGGCAATCAGATGGATTGGAACATCTTTGAGTGCCTGTTGATGCTCTGTTTCCAGTTTAAAGGCCTGTACAGCTTGTAAGCGTGCCAGAACATTTTGGATCGGTGGAAAGACTAATAACTGCTTATTTTCTGCTTCTGTTAACGGGTCAAGATGTGTCGAGATCCAGTGTGGAGGATACAGAAATAAGGCTTGTGCCCGCACATAAGCCTCGGCTCCGCCATTCAACAATAATGATGTGCGTGCCTCGAAACATTTCTGAGTATGAGCATCCAGCTCTCCCCAGGCATTCAACATAGTCAGGCTGAATAACTTAAACGCTTTATCAACCTGATAGGTTGCGAGTTGCATGCCAATATGCCCACCCAACGCATGACCCATAAAATGAAACTCACGAATATTGTGGCTAATCAATAAATCCAGGATCTGCCGGGCCATATGATCTACGGAATAAGGCGTTGGCAACAGTTCAGAATCCGAATGACAACCTTCCTGATCATAGGCCACCACATGAAAATATTGCTGCAAAGCCTCAATTTGTGGATTCCAGAAACTGGCATGTCCGCCTAATCCGGAGGAAAGTACTACATAAGGCGCATCAACCCATGCTGCATGATGAATAAATAAAGACATAAATTTCTCATAGTTTAAATATGAGATGAACGCAGCAAAATATATGCCTAAACAGGACCTTTTTTGAACAACTGTTAAAATTACAGCCAGTAGACATTAAAGCTGTAATAAAATTCTTGTACTTCAAAACGTACGTTATAACCCAGATCTGTTAACTCGGCAGACAAGGCACGGATATCTTCCAAAGGCAGATGTTTAGGAAAAACTGTCAGTACCGCTGTATTGCCTTGCCGGGCATTATCTTCAATCAGTTGTGCCAGACGGGGCTTGTACATTTCAATATCCAGGTTAGCAACATTGGATAAAATTTTGGCCTGATCTGCCGTCATAAAAGTCATTTTTATTTTCTCTTTTAATGTTATTTCACTAAGCTAAATGATTTATAAAGCGCTTAATATTTCACTTTTGTATCAGAACAAGCTGAAATAATTGCATAAAAAAATCCCTCATGATGAGGGATTTTTTTTGATCAAACTTACTGGCCTGGTAGAGGAATATATTGTGAAGCACTGTCTTGTGCCTTACGTTCAGTCACCACAACTTCTAGCCTCATGGTTTTCCCTGCCCGCTCAATTTCAATCTGAATGGTACTGTTTGGCTTTTGCAAAGCCACAAAATTAATCAGATGTGAGGCGGAACTAATCTCTTCCTCATTTACTTTCATAATTTTATCACCACGCTGGATTCCCGCTTTGGCAGCAGGTCCATCTGGGAGCACTTCTGCGACGGTTACGCCTTTTTCTTTAGGTTGCAGAACATCATCACGCTCTGCAGGTAATAAGCTGATCCCTAACCAGCCACGAACCACACGGCCATCTTTCAAAATGGCATTCATCACCTGCTGACAGATTTTGGCCGGAATGGCAAAACCAATCCCCAGCGAACCACCAGACTGCGAGAAGATTGCAGTATTCACACCAATTAAATTACCGGCGACATCAATCAGCGCACCACCCGAGTTACCCGGGTTAATTGCAGCATCAGTCTGCACAAAGTCTTCATAGGTATTAATACCCAAGTCTGAACGGCCCGTTGCCGAGATAATCCCCTGCGTCACGGTTTGCCCAACACCAAAAGGATTACCAATGGCCAGAACCACATCACCGACTTCATTGCCACTGAGTTTAAATGGCAAAACTGGCAATTGCGTCAGTTCAATCTTGATCACAGCCAGATCGGTATCCGGATCAGTTCCGACCACCTTGGCTTCAGCACGACGTCCATCCTGCAAAGCCACTACAATCTGATCGGCCTGTGCAATCACGTGGTTATTGGTCAGGATATAACCGTCTGGACGTACAATTACACCCGAACCTAAACTGTTTTCATTCGGGCTTTGTCCATACTGGTCAGGCAACTGATCGCCAAAGAATTCACGAAATACCGGATCGGTCAGTAAAGGATGCGCCTGTTGCTTGACTTTTTGGGTAGTAAAAATATTCACGACAGCGGGTGCTGCCACTTTTACAGCAGCACTATAGGAGACCACGCCTCCTGAGCGCGACGTATCAATCAACGGCTCTACTTTTTCAGCAGGCATTTTGACACCATCTGGCGCAACTGGTGCCTTTGGTTTTTGTAGTTGTTGCCACCCCAAAAAACCGATAATGACTAAAATCAGTAACACCCAGGGTAACCATGTAAAGGTGCGGCGCACGTTGCTATCCTCTAAAATATTTTAATTCGTTGATGACTAAGTAATTTGTGTCCTATTGTAATGCGAAATACATAACTAAACACAAAAAATTCCACAGAGATTTGTGCAGCTTTAGTTACAATTAGACCTATAGATAAATATGGGCAAGTTTTTAAACTTACAGGAATTTTATGGCGAATTTGAACGATATTATTCAATGGTGTGACCAAACTTTGGCAGCACGTGAATTTAAGGACTATGCACCGAATGGCTTGCAGATTGAAGGCAAATCCGAGGTGAATAAAATCCTCTGTGCTGTGACTGCTTCCCAGAGTGCCATTGAAGCTGCAATTGAGCAAGGCGCAGATTTATTGCTGGTTCATCATGGCTATTTCTGGAAAGGAGAAGCCTACCCAATTACGGGAATGCGTGGTAAACGCATTAAAACCCTGATTCAAAATGATATTTCACTGGTTGGCTATCACCTACCTTTAGACAGTCATCCAACTCTGGGAAATAATGCTGCCATTGCGGATTTATTAGAACTCGAAAATATCGAACAGCTGGATCCGAGTGAAAAACGTCCGATTGGCAATATTGGCTATTTAAAACAGCCAATGAGTCCGGAAGATTTTAAAAATTATGTTTCAGAAAAGCTGGGCTTTGATGCGATTCATCTTCCTGCTGAAAAAACTCAAATCCATAAAGTCGGTTTCTGTACCGGTGGTGCGCAGGATTATATTCAAAAAGCGGCACTACAAGATTGTGATGCCTATATTTCAGGTGAAGTGAGCGAACGCACCTTTTATGAAGCTCAGGAACTGAATGTGCATTATTATGCCTGTGGCCATCATGCGACTGAAAAATACGGTGTGCAACGCTTGGCCAAGGCTATTTCAGAACAGTTTAATATTGAGTATGATTATTTCGAATTAAACAATCCGATTTAATTCGACTGACGGTTATGATCAGTGGCTTTATTCATATATTTTCAGGCTTTATTCTGTATTGTTATTTATACACGATGCCCATTTCTGCCCGATTATCTATTACAATAAAGCCACTTATTGTTAAAACCCAGCAAAATGCAAGGAATTGAAAACATGACAACCATTACTTTACCAGCATTACCTTATGGCTACGAAGATCTTGCTCCACACATCAGCAAAGAAACTTTAGAATACCATCACGACAAACACCACAATACGTATGTGGTTAACCTGAATAACCTGATCGCTGGTACTGAGCTTGAAGGCAAAACTCTAGAAGAAATTATTACAGCAACTGCTGGTGATGCTTCTAAAGCGGGTGTTTTTAATAACGCGGCTCAAGTTTGGAACCACACCTTCTACTGGAACTGTATGGCTAAAAACGGTGGCGGTAAAGCAACTGGTACTTTGGCTGCGAAAATTGACGAAGCATTCGGTTCTTATGAAAAATTTGCTGAAAAATTTGCTGCTGCTGCAACTACTCAATTTGGTTCAGGTTGGGCTTGGTTAGTGGCTGACGAAGTAAACGGTCAGCTTTCAATCATGAAAACTTCAAATGCTGATACGCCAATGGCGCACGGTAAAATTGCAGTGTTGACGATTGACGTTTGGGAACACGCTTACTACATCGATTTCCGTAATGCTCGTCCTAAGTACATCTCTACTTTCCTAGAAAGCCTAGTAAACTGGGATTATGCAAATGCGAAATATGCAGGTCAGCCTGCAGGTGTTGAGAAATAATTTTTTATTTCTTTGCTAAAAAAATCACCCATTTCGGGTGATTTTTTTATTTTTAGGCACTAAATGAATATTAATAAAGCAAACAATTCATTTCTTTACATTAATTGATTGACGACCTGGTTATTCCTCCCTAAAATGCCGATCAGATTCTCCAATAGCTCAGTCGGTAGAGCGACGGACTGTTAATCCGCAGGTCCCTGGTTCGAGCCCAGGTTGGAGAGCCATCTATTCTTCCATAGCTCAGTCGGTAGAGCGACGGACTGTTAATCCGCAGGTCCCTGGTTCGAGCCCAGGTGGAAGAGCCAAGATTCTAAAAAACCCACTCATTGCGAAGTGGGTTTTTTTATAGCTGTATTTTTTAAATTGAGATCATCTTGATTTATATGTGCGATCAACCTCTCATTTCTTATGATCCAGATCACTTATCAAAATTCAGGCTGATCGCGATTTTGTTATTAGAACCGGTTTACATAAACATAACAGTTTGAACTACAAACCTTTTCGACTATTTTTAAAACACTTGATTCAATTTCTGCAGCTTTTTTCTAAAAGTGCCTTGACCCCTTTTCAAATCTCTCTATAATCGCTGTCAGATTCTCCAATAGCTCAGTCGGTAGAGCGACGGACTGTTAATCCGCAGGTCCCTGGTTCGAGCCCAGGTTGGAGAGCCAATCTATTCTCCCATAGCTCAGTCGGTAGAGCGACGGACTGTTAATCCGCAGGTCCCTGGTTCGAGCCCAGGTGGGAGAGCCAAGATTCTGAAGAAACCCACTCATTGCGAAGTGGGTTTTTTTATTCTTCCCTTTTGTGATCTGTGTTTAATTTGAGTCAGTTTATATTTTTTGTGATTGGCTGCCTGGCAACATTTGCATTAGTTTGCCTGCTCTTCCCACATCTCTTCACCCGTCAAAAGAAATTCTATCCAAAGCGCGTCATTACTGCTTTTGAAAGCAGGATGTTTACACGTCTGAAAGATGCCTTTCCTCATCATCACATTCTGGCACAAGTCGCGTTTAGCGCTTTGATCACGCACGATCAGATGAAAATGCGCAATCAATTTAATCGCAAAGTCACAGACTTCGTAGTACTTGATCGTGAATATAATGTAGTAGCGATTGTCGAACTGGATGATCCGAGCCATATTGGCAAAGAGCAGGAAGATGCTGAACGCGATGCCATGCTGATTGCAGCAGGCTATACCGTGATTCGATACACCCAGATTCCGACTATCAGACAACTGCAAAGGGATTTAAAATAAATTAAGCTGCAATTTCGATATTTCTCGCTGCAGCTTGAATTGGATTAATCAAAGCCTCCTGCTCCGCTTTTAATTTCTCGGCAGCTTTTCATGCTTCAAAATTAACCTATCCTCGTCCAATTTAGCGTCTCATCACAAGCATTCTCAGTTAAACCTGCCTTTCTGCAGGATTAGGGTGATAAAGTTTAAATTATCGCTCTATAATCCTTTCGAAAACAAAATATAAGTCAGATGACCTGATTGGCCTGTTCCATTTCTGGCCATCATTACCTTGCTTATTTTTGGCGTTGTTTTTTTATTCAGTGATCGTTTATTTATGCAAAATTCTATTCGTATTGGTATCGCGGGTTACGGTAATCTTGGCCGCGGTGTTGAAACTGCCACCCAGAAAAATCCTGATATGCAGCTTGTCGGTATTTTTACTCGCCGCTCACCAAGCAGCGTCTCTCCTTGCTTTGCAGAAACTCAAGTGTATAGCATGGATGCACTATTAAATGAGTTTAGCGATAAAATTGATGTGCTGATTCTTTGTGGCGGCTCTAAAGATGACTTGCCACAACAGGCGCCTATCTTTGCAAGTAAATTCAATACTGTAGATAGTTTTGATACGCATGCACGTATTCCGGAATATTATGCTGCAGTCGATGTACCTGCCCTTGCTAACAAAAAAACAGCCTTGATTTCTATTGGCTGGGATCCTGGCATGTTCTCGATTAACCGTTTGTTTGGTGAAGCGTTATTACCAGATGGCGAAACTTATACCTTTTGGGGGAAAGGCTTAAGTCAAGGCCATTCAGATGCGATCCGCCGTGTACCGGGTGTAAAAGCCGGTGTGCAATATACTATTCCATCCACTGATGCTATTGAACAAGTTCGCAGTGGCGCACGACCTGAGTTAAGCACCAAAGATAAACATCATCGTGACTGTTATGTGGTCTTGGAACAAGGAGCTGATGCAGCAACAGTTGAACAAACCATCGTCAGCATGCCTGATTATTTTGCAGATTATAATACGACTGTGAATTTTATCAGTGAGGAAACTTTACTGAAAGATCACCAAGATATGCCACATGGCGGTTTTGTCATTCGTAGTGGTAATACCAGTGATGCACAAAAACAGGTGATTGAGTTTTCTTTAAAGCTGAATAGCAATCCAGAGTTTACTGCAAGTGTTCTAGTGGCTTATGCCCGTGCCTGCTACCGTCTGAATCAAACTCAGCAATATGGTGCCAAAACAGCCCTAGATGTAGCACCTGCCCTACTTTCAATTAAATCTTCAGAACAATTGCGCAAAGAATTGCTTTAAGATGATTTAAATATAGCCACCGATCGGATGATGGGTGGCTATATTTTTCCATTCTAGAATACGGCTTGCCTAATTACTAAGTATCGAATATCTACAGTCAAATCATCGTTTGCAGAAACCCATGCAACTATCTACTACACAGACATTTGCAGTATTAGACAAGTGCAAAGGGATTCTAGATAGATTAAGGTGCTGTTGCACTACTTTCAGACGCAGCTTGAGTTGAATCTGCCTTAACATCCTGCTCTGCTTTGAGCTTTTCCGCAGCTTCTCGTGCTTCAATACGCGCAATCATATCTGCCTGCTGCTGCTTGTATTTTTCCTGATTTTTAGCATCACTATTCACTGCAAGAAATGCCATACTAATTAAAAATACCGGAATACAAAGTGCAAGCGTACCGAAGATCAATAGCTTTTTGACACTGCGGGGCTGTGGCTGCTCGGACATAACAAACCTGCTTTAATTTCGTCATTTAATTACACTGCCCAATATAACAAAATAAAGTCATAGCTCAAGCCTTATAGATTAGGCAATAACAAAAGCATCCTTATAGGACGCTTTTTTCTCAGTCGATAGACAGTCACTACCTCAAAGCCAGTAGTATTCCTGCAAAAATAATCAGTCCAATCCAGCGGTTATGCCTAAACGCCCAGAAACACAAATGTGGATTTTTATCTCGAGTTTTAAACCATTGGTAAATAAAATCGAGAGCGACAACAATTAATGCAGCCAAACCAAATGGAATCAGTAAATTTTCTAGCCAAAGTGCTACAGCAATCAAAAGAATACTAATGGCCTGCAAAGCGCTAATGATCTGAATATCATATCGACCAAATAAGATCGCGGTTGATTTCACCCCAATCTTTAAATCGTATTCACGATCTGCAATTGCATATTGGGTATCATAGGCTACGGTCCAGGCCAGATTACCAAAATATAGAAGCCAGCAGGTTAAATCCGGCGTTTGTCCAACTGCGGTATAAGCCATCGGAATCGACCAGGAAAATGCTGCACCCAAAAAGACTTGAGGTAAATGGGTATAGCGCTTCATAAAAGGATAAATAAACGCTAAAAATAAAGCCCCAAATGACCAGTAAAAAGTTTCGATTGGCAGAAAAAATAGTAGGCAGGCACTGGCAGACACCAAAACCAGAAATACCATCACAGCTTCTTTGGCACTGATAATCCCAGTCGCTAGCGGACGGTTTTTAGTACGCTCCACATGTGCATCGACTTTACGGTCAGCAAAATCATTAATGGCACAGCCTGCCGCCCGCATAAAAATCACACCCAAAATCATGGGAATTAAAATTTCAATACGTGGCATTCCCTGAGCTGCAATCCACAGCGCCCACATGGTAGGCCAAAAAACCAGTTCAGTCCCAATCGGTTTATCAAAACGACAAAGATAATAATAGGCGCTAAGACGCTCACGCCAGGTGATTGCTTGTGCGGTTGCCATAAAAATCAAGCCCGTGAATTTTGTATAAAGTGTTCAAATGCCGGTAAAAATGTTTCTTGTACGATAAATTTACAGCCGTGCCAAGTATAGCAGCTCTGACGGGTCCAGCCCTCATCTAAAAGTACCACCCGACGCTGGCAGAGTGGATTGGTGCGCTGAAACAGAAACAAGCCAATCGGTTTGGTGCCAATATGCTGAAAAATTCGGGCTTTTTTTTGCAGGCTTAAAATCGGAAAGATGCTTTTGGCTTTCACCCAAGGAGACTGTTCCGAGCCGTAGAGATAACTTTCACGCACCCAGGAAGTATGCTGATGTGACATCTGCATCCATTTGGCATTGGCAAAGCCTAAACGCTGAAAATGCTCTTGAATTGGCTCGACATGGAATTGTCCTTGCGCCAAATCAGTCAGTTGTTGCGTGAGTGAACCCGATGCATACAGCCACGGTTTTAACTCAACAGGCAGAGTTGACAGCAACACACGCTGATTTTGATTTCTAGAACGACTATTCATTGTTAACAGTTATCTGTTTTTGCAATGATTTCATATTTGCCTTGTGGGGTTTTAATTAAAATAAAACCTTCAGCACTCAAATAAAATGATTCTGGATAAGCATAATCCAGCGCTATTTCAGGATTTTTCAGCGCCACAAATTGAGCCTGCTTATAACCCTCGGGAGTCCGCCCCACTTCAAGATAAGTCACTTCAGAGAAGTTCAACTTAAAACCTTTGTTATGATCTTTTGGATCAATCCATGGATAAAAGCTGGTGTGCTTTTTACGTTGTGCCATTTAAGCCCATCAATCATTTAAAATTATAAATAGATGATACAAAAAAACCCGCGACATGCGCGGGTTTTCTTCGCTTTAATTCGTGATGAATTACAAGCTGTAGTACATATCAAATTCAACTGGGTGAGTAGTCGTGTTTAGACGACGAACTTCTTCAGTTTTAAGCTCGATATAAGCATCAAGCATTTCTTTCGTGAACACGCCACCTTTTAACAGGTAATCATGATCCGCTTGAAGTGCTTCAAGCGCCATATCCAGGCTATGCGCCACTGTAGGGATTTTCGCTTCTTCTTCAGGAGGAAGATCGTACAAGTTCTTGTCAGCAGCTTCACCCGGGTGGATCTTGTTTTGAATACCGTCAAGACCAGCCATCAACAATGCCGCGAAACCTAGGTACGGGTTCATCATTGGATCTGGGAAACGCGCTTCAATACGCTTGCCTTTCGGGCTAGACACGTAAGGAATACGGATAGATGCAGAACGGTTACGCGCTGAGTAAGCAAGCATAATCGGTGCTTCGAAATGTGGAACCAAACGCTTATACGAGTTTGTAGAAGGGTTGGTGATCGCATTCAAAGAACGAGCATGTTTAATTACACCACCGATGAAGTACAACGCCATTTCTGAAAGGCCTGCATATTCATCACCAGCAAACAGGTTTTTGCCGTCTTTAGAGATCGACATATGCACGTGCATACCAGAACCGTTATCACCCACCATTGGTTTAGGCATAAAGGTTGCTGTTTTTGCATATTGATGCGCAACGTTCCAAACCGCATATTTGAACTGTTGAACTTCGTCTGCTTTACGCACCATAGTGTTGAAGCTCACACCAATTTCTAACTGGCAAGAAGCAACTTCGTGGTGATGTACTTCTACACGACCTGGACCCATGATGTCTTCGATACGCGCACACATGTCTGCACGCATGTCATGTGAAGAATCTACAGGAGGAACTGGGAAGTAACCGCCTTTTACGCGTGGACGGTGACCAGAGTTACCGCCTTCGTAGTCTTTGTTAGTTGACCAAGCAGCTTCTTCAGCGATCAATGTATGGCGCGCGCCAGACATGTCGATTTCCCATTTTACTTCGTCAAATACGAAGAATTCTGGTTCTGGACCAAAGAATGCAGTGTCACCGATACCGGTAGATTTCAAATATTCTTCTGCACGGCGCGCAATCGAACGTGGGTCACGATCATAACCTTGACCAGTTGATGGCTCGATGACGTCACAAGTTACAACAACTGTTGGCTCTGCAAAGAACGGGTCGATAAAACCTGTTGCCGCATCCGGACGTAAAATCATGTCCGATGCTTCGATGCCTTTCCAACCTGCAATTGAAGAACCGTCAAACATTTTGCCGTCTTCAAATGTATCTTCATCAATACTGTCTGCTGGGTAAGTGACGTGTTGCTCTTTACCCTTGGTATCAGTAAAGCGAAAATCGACCCATTTTGCGCCACTTTCTTGTATGAGTTGAAGGACCTTGTTCGCCATGCTCATTTTGCTCCGATGTTTTTGTTGCACCCGTGAAGTGCGTGTTAGCAGTTGATAGTTATTAAGCAATTACCGTACCAACTTTTAAAAGTATAGATAAAATCTTGAAATCTTTATAAGAAATCATGAAGTGACAAAAATACTTTGCGGCTATTATACTAGCTGCAAAACTAAATGCACTATATTCAAGCATTCTTCATTTATTTTATTTCAGCTTTATTTTTTAGCGCACCTAAATAGTGCATGTATCTATAAAAATGTATAAGAAACATAGCTTTTTATAGCAAATATGCTGCTTTTTCTTACTTTTGTTATATTTTTACTTGTTTTTGGCTAAAAATTGAGCTTTTTTTAGTAGATATCAGTAAAGAAAATTTTGCGATTCATTTGGGATTGTATGCCTATTATGAGGCATTTTCTTTAAATCTACTTTCAATAGAAAAGTTTATATAAAGCTTAATTATTCAAGTGATGTTTTTTTCATCAAGCATTTTACCTCTCTTTGACCTTAATTTTTTCATTTTTAAGTTTTACTCTAAAAAATAGCCTTTTAAATCTTTCTATGAGTAAGCCTATTACTTTAAATCATTATAAAATTTTATTTAATTTTCTACAGGTTTTTAAAGCCAATAAATTGAGCGAAATTGTTGCGCCGAATGGGGCTATTTTTTGCTATGATGAAGCGTGCTTTATTTTCACACAATGAAATCAATGATTTAGTTGTGTCAGGCAAGTGCTTGCAACACGTATAAATAAAGTACGATCTGGACAACATTAGCACAGTTAAGTGCATTAATTTCAATAGGTTAAGCTCATGCTTTTAATGATCGACAACTATGACTCCTTTACTTATAACATCGTCCAATATTTTGGCGAACTGAATCAAGAAGTAAAAGTAGTCCGTAATGATGCCGTGACATTGGAAGATATAGAGCGATGGCAACCTAAGTATTTAGTGATTGGCCCCGGCCCGTGCTCGCCAAGTGAGGCAGGAATTTCTATTCCTGCCATTCAGCATTTTGCTGGCAAAATTCCTTTACTGGGCGTTTGTCTTGGTCATCAAAGTATTGGGCAGGCATTTGGCGGTGATATCGTGCGTGCCAAACGTGTCATGCATGGCCGTCTGTCTGATATGTACCACAGTGATACCGGGATTTTCAGCAATCTTCCTTCTCCATTTCCTGCAACGCGCTATCATTCACTGGTGATTGATCAAGCTACCTTGCCCGAATGTCTGGAAGTCACCTGCTGGACCAATGAAGCGGATGGCTCTATGGAAGAAATTATGGGTGTGAAACATAAGACATTGCCGGTCGAAGGCGTACAGTTCCATCCTGAATCGATTCTGAGCCAGCATGGTCATCAAATCTTTAAAAACTTTCTCGAAATTTATGCCTAAGAACATCTTATGAATATTCAACAAGCTTTAAGCAATATTACTAAAAACATTCACCTGACTCAGGATCAAATGCAAGACGTGATGCGTGCCATCATGTCAGGTGAAGCGACCGATGCCCAGATTGGTGCCCTGCTGATGGGCTTACGCCTAAAAGGCGAAAGCATTGATGAGATTACTGCAGCTGCACGTGTTATGCGTGAACTTGCCACTAAAATTGATGTCAGTGACATTCCTTATCTGGTCGATATCGTCGGCACAGGCGGTGACGGTCAAAACCTGTTTAACGTTTCTACTGCCTCTGCATTCGTGATCGCAGCAGCCGGTGCAACTATAGCCAAACATGGTAACCGCGGCGTTTCGACCAAATCAGGTTCGTCAGATTTGCTAGAACAGGCCGGGATTAATCTGGACCTGAATATGCAGCAGACTGAACGCTGTATCCGTGATGTCGGTGTCGGCTTCCTGTTTGCACCGAATCATCATCAAGCCATGAAATATGCAATCGGCCCACGTAAAGAATTGGGGATTCGCAGTATTTTCAACCTGCTCGGTCCTTTAACCAATCCGGCTGGCGTACAACGTCTGGTCATTGGCGTATTTTCCAATGAACTCTGCCGTCCAATTGCCGAAGTTATGAAACAGCTCGGTGCTGAACATGTGATGGTAGTACATTCACGTGATGGTCTGGATGAAATCAGTATAGCCTCTTCAACTCATGTTGCTGAACTGAAAAATGGCGAAGTCACCGAATGGGACATTATTCCTGAATCGGTCGATATTGAATCGCAAACTCTGACCGGACTGATTGTGGAAGATTCTGCGCAAAGTCTGGCTTTAATCAAAGATGCACTGGGCAAGAAAAAATCAGACATCGGCGATAAAGCCGCCAATATGATCGCGCTGAATGCCGGCGCAGGTATTTATGTCTCCGGTTTGACCAGCAGCTATAAGCAAGGTGTTGCGCTGGCACATGACATTATCTATGGCGGTCAGGCACTTGAGAAAATGAGTGTACTGTCTGAATTTACCAAAACTATTAAACATTACGAAGCTTAATTCGGTCAGGGATTTTGATCATGGTGGATATCGCAAATACAATTTTAGGCAAAATTGTTGACCGTAAAAAAGAAGAATTTGCCCTACGTTTAAAGCAGAAAAGCTATAAAGATCTGGAAGAACTGGCACAAGGTGCATCACCTGTGCGTGGTTTTGCCCAGTCTTTAGTGTCGAAACGTCCGGGTGTCATTGCTGAAATTAAGAAAGCGTCACCATCTAAGGGCATTATTCGCGAGAACTTTAACCCTGCGGAAATTGCAGCACAGTATCAGGAGGCAGGTGCAGCCTGTTTATCTGTACTGACTGATGTGGATTTTTTTCAGGGTGCTAATGAAAATATTCAGATCGCCCGTTCGCACTGTGACTTGCCTGCGCTGCGTAAAGATTTCCTGATCGATCCTTATGGTGTGATTGAAGCGCGTGCACTACATGCAGACTGTATCTTGCTGATCGTGGCCTGTCTGTCTGATCAGCAGTTAGAAGAAATGTCTAAAACCGCATTTGAGCATAATCTGGATGTACTGGTTGAAGTGCATGATGAAGAAGAACTATCACGTGCTTTAAAGCTTTCTGATCGTTGTCTGCTCGGCGTGAATAACCGTAATTTAAAAACCTTTGATGTCGATTTAAACACATCATTACGTTTGAAAAAATTACTGGACCCTTCACGCCTGCTGGTGACTGAAAGCGGTATTGCTACTCCCGCGGATGTCGCGATGATGCAGGAAAATGATATTCACGCCTTCTTGGTCGGCGAAAGCTTCATGAAACAGCCACGTCCGGATCATGCTTTCCGTGATCTGTTTGGTGAGCCTGAAGTGGTTTAAAGTTGTAAATGCTTACCTAAGCATTAAAAAAGCCCAATCTCAGGATTGGGCTTTTTTATTTTCAATATTGAAAAGTAGACCATAGAATCTCGAGCGTATTTAAAATCCTCAGCAATGTCATGAACGCAATTCAGTTCTCCTTTGTCTATTTTCAGACTATAATTCTTGTAAATTCCGCATCTCCCTTGTTTTTACATTATGAGTAAACACGATTCTTCATTATCTAAAGATCAGTACAACCTGCTGAAATCTTTTAAGAAGCAAATTACACAGCCGCAAACGCCTGCGGTCGTTGCTGCACCTGTTGAAAAGACTGTCGAGCAAGAAGCTTTAGAAGAACTAGAATTATTCCGCAAGCAAATGCAGGGCGTGCAAAAAATTGAATCGGGCAATACGGTTCAACTGGACAAGCCACGCAAGAAAAAGCCGGATGCACAAATCCTGGCAAAGCGTGCAGCGGCTACTGGCCCGATGGAAACAGAGGCAATGGCTTTATCAGATACTCAGGCCATGCTCAATCCTGTCGGGAGTCAGGCCAACTTGAGCTATCGCATCGCCACCTTGCAGCATAAAGTGTTTGAAGACTTGAAAGCCGGTAACTTGCGCTGGTTTGAAGCTGTGGATCTGCATGGCTGTACCGTAGAAGAAGCGCGTCAAGCCGTGCTGCAGATTATCCAGATCGCCAAAGATGAAAACCAGAACGTGATTAAAATCGTACATGGCAAAGGTCCAGAAGCGATTTTAAAAACCTATGTCAACGGCTGGTTGCGTCAGCATCGTGATGTTTTGGCATTTGTCAGTGCACCTGAAAAGCAAGGTGGTACCGGTGCGGTATTGGTTCTGCTCAAACGTGCAGAAAAGAATCCAAAGTTCAAACAGTAAACGGTTTTAGCCTCAAAACAAGGCATTGTAAAAGTTTTCTGCTACAATGCCGTCCTTGTTCATTCTCAGTTTAAGTGAATACGTCATATGACTATGCAGCAATCCTACGCAAACATTCTTACTGCCGTTGGCGAAGATCTAAATCGCCCTGGTCTCAAAGATACGCCTGTGCGCGCTGCGAAAGCATTTTCATATTTAACCTCGGGTTATAGCCAGACACTTGAAGAAGTGACCAACAAGGCGGTCTTCCCTTCCGATAACCGTGAAATGGTACTGGTCAAAAACATCGAATTTTATTCGCTATGTGAGCATCACTTATTGCCATTTTATGGCCGCGTACATATCGCCTATTTGCCAGAAGGTCATGTTTTAGGCCTGTCTAAATTTGCCCGCATTACTGAAATGTTTGCACGCCGTTTGCAGATTCAGGAAAATCTGACTCAGCAAATTGCAGAAGCAGTGGCTGAAGTCACCAAAGCACGCGGTGTTGCAGTAATGATTGATTCTGCGCACATGTGCATGATGATGCGCGGTGTAGGCAAGCAGGAATCAACCACACGTACGGTATCATTTATTGGTGATTTTAAAACCGACAAAGAAACACGTCGTGAATTTTTAAGTGCGGTTCCAGAAAGCTATTAATTATTAAAGCTTAAAAATAAGTTACTCAAAGCCTCGATCATTCGGGGTTTTTTGCTTTTAAAGGAAGAGGATATCAATACTTAATTCAAAAGCTCACTTGCTATAAATAACACCTGGTAACAGGGTTTAAAGACCTGTCCCAAAACTTGCTATGTTTCAGTCTAGAACTCAAACAATTCCTGCTTGTGTTTGCAACAAGCCTACACTTGGATACACGATAAAGTTTTAATCCTGCCGCTCTCCCATTAAAGTAATTTGAAGTTGATATACAGCAAAGCGCTTTATATCTTTCTGATTGATTTTTAATGATAAGGAAAGTAACCATGGCGAATAGTAAAAATAACCAGGCGAAAGACAGCAAAAAATCAGCAAAAACTGCTAAAAAGACCCAAGATGAGAAACTGAAAAAGTCGAATAAGAGTAGTGACAAAGACAGTGATCGCAAAGTCACTAAAAAAGCGGCGAGCAGTAAATCTAAAGCGGCATCTTCTAAGAAAGACAATGCCAGCAAAGATGAAAAAGTGAAGGCGAAGAAAAATTCGAGCTCAAAAGCCAGTGATAAAGCGAAAGACCAAAAGACCTCTTCCGCGAAAAAACCGGCTAAAGCGAAAAGCAGCAACAAGAGTAAAGACGACACTAAAGTGAAAAAGTCTTCTTCAAAAAAATCGGCGCCTGCTAAAAAGCAGTCGAGTAGCTCCTCTAAGAGCAAGTCAACCAAGGCTAAAACCTCGAAGACCAGTTCAAAAAAATCGAAGTAAAATGAAAGCCCCTAGCTCTAAATGACAGGGGCTTTTCTGTATCTTGTCCTTTCGTTTTTATAATTTGTATTAGCTGAAATATTGAGTCATTTTAAATTTCAGAAAAGGCCGAATATGAAGTCATCTGCCAAAGTAACCCCACCAAAACGTCCGTCACGTGTAGTTTCGAATAGTTTTGATTATTCTCTGGACTTTGCAAAGATTAATTTTCGTAAACGACCCGAGCTCTACCGGATTGGCCGTGGTGAACAAGGTGTATTACTGGTTGAGCCTTATAAATCGGAAATCCTGCCACACTGGCGCTTTGCAGATGAAGCAAAAGCCCAGGCCAGTAGCGAGAAAATCTATCAGCTTTTCTTGGACTATTTAAAACAAGAAGATTTTATTGGTGCGGACATGGCACGCAAGTTTTTACAGATGGGTTTTACCCGTGCCCGGCGTTATGCCAACCATAAAGGTGGCAAAAAATACGACGGTCCGGTTCCGGAAGACAAAAAAGGTTTAAGTGGCGCGCATGGCCGTTCCGAGCTGCCCCGCAATCAGGAAGATCCTGTTAAAGCCGCTGCTGCCAAAATTTTTAAACAGAAATGGGATAAAGCTAAAAATCATCCCGAATATCTTCAGCAAAAACAGAAATTTCAGGACTTTATAGAACAGCAGTCTGCAACTGGATAAAAACCTTTCATTTAAACTGAGAGTGGCTGTACGACTGGGTTCAGGGACTGATGAGCATATAGACTCTGTTACGCCCGTTGTTCTTGGCCATATACAAGGCAGAATCTGCCACATTCAGGAAGCGCTGATAATCCGGATGTCCATCATAAAGCACACAACCAATACTGACCGTAAATTTAAACTGCTGACCTTGTGCCGAATTAATCATGCCATTTTCAATATATTTACGAATACTTTCGGCGATATTGAGGGCACGTTTCTCATCAGTATCCACCAGTAATAGCAAAAACTCTTCGCCGCCGACCCGGAAAGCATAATCACTGCCGTGACTGTATTTTTGCAATGCTTCGGCCAGAAATTTCAAGGCCAGATCACCTGCTGCATGTCCAAATTTGTCATTAATACTTTTGAAATAGTCGGCATCAATGGCAAGTAAAGACAAAGGCGTATGATTCTTGCGGGAAAAAGTGATTTCACGTGAAATAATCGTATTCAAATAACGACGATTCAATAACTGGGTCAATGAATCATTACCGGATTCAATATATTCGGCCACCTGAAATAACTGATCTACCAACAACTGAATTTCGCGGTTCAAGTCACGGATCTGCTGGATCAGTCCCAGCATATTGTTTTTGTCCGTACAGTCCATAATATCTTGATTAAGTTCATCGACTTGATAAATTCGCTCAATGATTAAATCGACCTGATCAGAACCGGTAAAAGCATAAGAGGCTTTATGAATAAACCATAAACCAAACTCCGACTTGGACAACATCGGATGATTCAATTTTTCATGCTCAGAAAAGACTTTGAACATGAGTTCATTTTCCCAGTCCAGTAATGAGCTACGCTGTTTATCTTTTTGTACGGCCACATCCTGCATCGCTGAAAAAACACGATAACTGTGTTTAATTTCCTGATTCATGGCTGTTTTAGCTTCATAAGATCGGCACATGACTTCTGTGGCAAATCCCATGATCTGGACAATATAACTGCAGGTGGTCAACATACTGTGGTGAGGATTCTCATCCAGCAGTTCAAACATTTTACGCTCAATTTCACGTACACCGCGCATAATCAGCCAGGATGGAATTCCGACACGCGCATGCACATGCCCCACCATCGCCTGTTTCTGCACGGCATCGGCATAGCGTTTATTAATTCCTACACTAAAGCTTTCAAGTAGCCAGGCATTTAAAGTGTCGCGCAAGCGCTGTTGAATCAAGTCATCAGAAAAGAATTCTGCAGATTCCTTTTCAATGAGCATGTTTTTATAGAATTCTTCCACCAGAATCAGGGAATGATCTTGAATAAAGTGAAAGGCATGCAATAAGTCATCAGATGAATAATTTTGACAGATCTGTTCCCATTGCTCGGCCAGTCTTGCCATGCATTCATTATTCATACTGTCTGTTCCCCAAAACCTTGCTATTTTTACTCAAATTATGTGACAAATATAACAAATATCAGGTATTTTTCCTAAAATATCGACCAGATTATTTGTACCCAACCTAGCCAATTTTTTTATACAAGGGAAAACCGAACAGCAGCCTCATGGATACACAGCACTTTATGAATAGTGTTAATCAGTTTTGACTCAATCTTAAAAATACCGGATCAAACCAAGAATCCATTGATCCCAGTCTTTGGCTTGTTGCTGCTGATATTCCCAAGACAGCCGAAGTGCATGTTGTGGATTGAATGCATATTGGAGTTCAGTATTCAGTTTCAGCTGCCAGCGATGCGAATCTTCCCAATAAGGCAGTTCCACCTGCACCAGACTGTTAATCTGATCGCTCCAGATATTCTGACAACCCACGGTGGGGCCTGCACCTACGCGCCAGCCTTGATCAAGTGTCTTGCCTGCCTGTAGCTGAGTTTGCATTTGTGCATAACATAGATGTTCACGGCTGACATTTGCCCAGCTATAACCGACCTGAGTTTTTAAGCTGGCAACGCCATGCTGCTCATCTTCACTAAACTGGCCATGCGCATTCAGTGCTTCCTGTTGCCAGCCCAGATTAAAACCCCAGGACAATGGCGTATTAAACGGATTGACGGGGTTATAGGAATTGACAGTCAATAGATCCAGATGCTCCAGTTTGAGTTCACTGTCACGATATTGCAAAGCCCCATCCAGAAACAGCAATTGTGTGCCGGTTCGAAAACCGCCTTGCGGGTCGATGAGATCATGATAGGCTTGCCGATGCCCTAGCTGGACAAAGGATTCACCCTGAACCTGTCCGGCCTGAAGACTGATATTCCGTGCATGATGGCTTTGTACCGGGTCTATTTTTGGACGTTCAGGCGCTTTACGCTGCTTCTCGATATTCAGCTGACTTCTTAAGCCCAGTAACTTGCGAAAACGTGGTTGAGCAAAAGATTCATCGACTTTTTGTCGGAGAAAGTCCAGATATAAATGATCATAGGCCATTTCCAGAATTTTGGCCTGATCTTCTGCCGGATAGGGCTGCAAGATTGAAGGCATTGCACCTGTTTCTGCATAAGCCAGCTGATGCGCAGTTTTTGCCAGCGCTTTGCCATGCTGTCTGGACTGTGCCAGCAATTGAGTTTCAAGCGCCGGACGGTAAACTTTCTGTTTGATCAAGCCCTGCTGTTCTACTACTTTTAGTGTTTCAATCGGAATCGCAGTCGAATTAAACTGTTTCTGTAGATTTAGCTCGGGACGTACCAGATCAAACAGTCCCAGTAGGCGATAAGCGCAATTATCACTGATAAAATAATAAGGGAAACTTACATTTTGCATTTCCCAGAGATGCTGTACCAAAAACCTGGTTTCTTGCGGACTTAAGTTTAATTCATATTCCCACAAATCCCGGCTTTCAAAGTCACCATACTCTTTGACCTTGCGGTAATACGGCATCAGTGAATATTCACCCGGATATTGTCCAGTCAGCCCTTTCCAGGCAAAGGACCAGTTGTCATTGCCATCGACCGTCGCAGCATAGTTGACCGCATAAGAAATCAGATTGAGTTGTTGCTGGTCTTTAGGGTCCAGACGCAACAAGGTATGACCAAACATCGAGCTGGGATTACCCATAAAATCCGTGGCATAGATCAGGGTTGCCTGATAAGGCTTGACCTCGCCAATCCATTTATCCAAATCCGGGCAACTGACCGCAGGCAATTGTTGCTCGGAAATATTCAATTGCTGCATTAACCAGCTGCTGCGTGCAGGAAACTTACAGCGGACGGACTGATTCGGCTCTGCGCTCAGGAATAAAGCCTGAATGTTATGCTGCATTTCTTTTTTTAGATCAGTTTTTCCCTGCTCTGCCAGGAAATAGCCCGAATAGTTAACCTCGCTATGACCTTGGGGATTGGCATACATGAGACGTTGCCAGGTAGTGCTCTGATCCAGATGCTGAGTTTCGGCCTGAGCGATATAATGCTGGATGTCTGGATTAATTTCGCTAGAAAAACTTAAAGGGCTGAATGTCAGGCCCAACATGAAGAACGCATATTTCATTCAGTTAACTTATTCTCATCAATTTCTTTTAGTCATAAGAAAACCCTGCCAGAACAGCAGGGTTTTTAGGGTGCGGATCAGATGTAGGATTTCAATACTTCATCTTTGGCCATCACAGTTTGTAAGGTGCTTAAAACTTGTAATGTATTCTGGTTTTCTTCGGAATAAATTTCAGAGAAATTCTGCTTGGAAACGCTAAAGAAACGAGCTTTATCTTCAGATTTAATATTCAAAAGTTCAGCCAGAACATTCAGGCTTTCACCCTCTCCAACTGCCATATCACGCGCCAATGTTTCAGCGTTTTCATTGGTAAAGGTCACCACTTGAGCGGTTACGGTACCGCCCTGGCTACAACCTAAAGTACCAAAAGTGATCCCGAGCCACTGATTCGTGAACAGAACGTTGGTCGTACCTGCAAAGAGTTTAGGAATAATACCAGACTGACCCGCCCACACCTGGCTTCCGATACCACAACCGACATCTCGGTCAGCCATCGCCATGCTTGAACCTGTCGCCAATACCGCCGCCAGCATAATTTTTTTCAACATAGTTATTCTCCAATTATTCTCATGCAATCTTTGTTATTACTCTAATAATGTAATTTAAATTACATACTCAGCAGAGTAGCGACAAGTCAAGTTTGGCGCAATTGAAAAAATGTATGCTTTACATAAACATAACCTGATTGATTTTACTGTTCCTTGAGCGCCCAATCGCCTTGTGAATTACGCTGTCCCAAGATTTTCAGTACTAACACCAGACTCAGCAATAACAACAAATACCAGGAGCCCAGTTTGCCCCATCCCACCATATGCCATTGCTCAATCTGGCTTGGATAGAGCCAGATCTGGTAAAAGGTACTGATGTTCTCGGCAATCCAGATAATAAACGCCAGAATCAGCAGTACGGGTAACATCGGCAACTGAAAAGTATGCCGATTCAGCTGAAAGCGAATTCTGGTTTTCCAGAACATCAGCACGCTCCAGACAAATAAAATCACCCGATAATCGGGAATAAAAAACTTGCTCATAAAGTTGATATAAGACAAGACAGCCAATGTCAGCATATGGCTAAAACGCGGCAATTTTTCAAATGAAACCTGATATAGACGTAAAGAGCGCGCAAAAAAACTGCCGACCGCAGAATACATAAAACCGGCAAATAAAGGCACGGTCAGGATTTTAAATATTGCGGGTTGAGGGTAATGCCAGGAAGCAATTGCCGGATGGGTCAGGAAGATTTCCATCACCATGGCCATGAGATGAAATAACGCAATCACTTTGGCTTCAGCCCAGGATTCCAGTTTGGTATAGAGCAATATCACCTGAATCAGCAAAGCAAAAAAAAGCAGATAGTCATACCGGTAAAAACCAAAGAAGAGATCGCTGCCCATAGAAGCAGTCAGCGCAAAAGCGAGCAGGAGTAAAATCCCAAATAAGGCAGCCGAAGCTGCCTTATAAGTAAATTCAAACCCTGATTTGAATAGATCGATCAAGGTTTACATCCTAAAGATATTTGGCACTATACTCATGTACGGTATCAATAAATGCTTTTGGATTCGCCGGATCAACCCACTGGGTAATACCATGACCTAAATTGGCAACATAACCGGTTTTCTCGCCATTGGCATAGGCATCATCCAGCATGGCTTTTGTCGCTTTAATGATGGTGTCTGATGAACCATATAAAGTTGCAGGATCCAGGTTACCCTGAAGTGCTGCACGACCAGCAACCGTTTGACGAGCGACATTCAATGGCGTGGTCCAGTCCAGACCAAATGCATCTGCGCCTGTCGTAATCATCGGTTCCAACCATTGACCGCCACCTTTGGTAAACAGAATTACCGGAATCTTGCGGCCGTCTTTCTCACGTTGCAAACCAGCGACAATCTTCTGCATATAGTTCAGCGAGAACTCGATATATTCACGATGTGCTAATGCCCCACCCCAACTATCAAAGATCTGTACCGCTTGTGCACCCGCATCGATCTGCGCATTCAAATATTCAGTCACTGCATCAGCCAGACGATCCAGTAAAGCATGCAAAACTTCAGGCTGCGCATACATCATCTGTTTGGTAAAACGGAAATCCTTGCTTGAACCGCCTTCGACCATATACGTTGCCAGAGTCCATGGACTGCCCGAGAAACCAATCAGAGGAACCTGACCGCCCAAGGCTGAACGAATGGTCGAAACGGCATTCATCACATAATCCAGATCCGACTTGGCATTAAATGCAGGCAGATTGGCGACATCCTGTTCGGTACGGATGGTCTTGTGAAATTTCGGGCCTTCACCGGCTTCAAAATACAGCCCCAGTCCCAAAGCATCCGGAACCGTCAAGATATCCGAGAATAAAATCGCGGCATCAAGATCATAACGGCGTAAAGGCTGCAAAGTTACTTCACAGGCCAGTTCAGTATTCTTGCAAAGCGAAAGGAAATCTCCTGCCTTGGTACGCGTTTCGCGGTACTCAGGCAAATAACGGCCAGCCTGACGCATCATCCATACTGGCGTAGCATCTACAGGCTCACGCAACAATGCGCGCAGAAAACGATCATTTTTTAAGGTCGTCATTCACATTCCCATCTTTCTTTGACATTGCCAACATCATAGCAAAAAGGCCGCAGTTTTAATAACTTCTGGCAACTTTAAAAACCGATCGGATTGAACGGCAACCTAGTGATTTACACAAAACAACTACTGCATCTCCACATTTTTTCTGTAATACTTATAGTGTTTTTTCACATAGTTAAAGAAATAATTCTTAAGGTTGAGTTACATGTTCGTTCGCACAATGCTCGCTGTGAGTCTAGGTTGCATTTTCGCAGGTCAAGTTTTTGCCGCGTCTACTGCTGAACAACCATTAAAACCCCAAGTGGTGACTGATGTTGCAGTGCAAGATCCGATTGATCCATTAGCAACTGAAGCTTCAGCGGCCCAAGCAGCACCTGCAGAAGCGCAAATTACCGCACAAGAACAACAAGACTTAAAACAGGCATCTGAAGCGCTGAATGAGCTACAGGATACCGAAGATCAGACTGCTTCTATTGGCGCAGCACCAAATACCAAAGCACCGACTAACTCTGCAGCGACCAAAGCTTCGTGGACTTTAGACGGCTTAAATAATGCCCAGTGGTATGAAAATATCGGTGCAGGTCAATTCCCAGTTTACGCACGTGCACATGTCATGCTGAATAATGCCCATGCATCACCGGGGGCGATTGACGGAACCAGCGGTAAAAACACACTAAAAGCCATTGCATCTTTCCAGCAAATGAATGGCATTAAACCGACAGGTGTTTTGACTCAGGAAACCTGGGATAAACTGGTGGCACGTCAGGGTTCTAAGCCAACCTTTGTTGAATACACTATTACTGAAAAAGATCTGGCAGGCCCATTTGCCAAATCTATTCCTTCAGATTATGCGTTACAGGCGAAAATGAAAGGCCTGTACTACACACGTGTCAGTGAAATGTTAAGTGAAAAATTCCATATGGATGAGAATTTTTTAAAGAAACTCAATCCAAATGCCAACTTTAATAAAGTTGGTGAAAAATTACTGGTCAGTAATGTACGTAATGACTTGCCTGAAGGTATTCACTTGATTGTTGCACATAAAGGCGCGAAACAACTGTACTTATTTAACAGTAAAAATCAAATGATCGCGTCATTCCCTGCCACCATTGGTAGTGCGGATACACCATCTCCAACCGGAACCTATAAAGTAACAGGTGTTGCACCAAACCCTTGGTACAGCTATTCACCGTCTAACTTTGTACAAGGTAAAAACTTAAAACCACTATCTTTACCACCGGGTCCTAACGGTCCTGTCGGGAATATCTGGATTGGTTTAAGCAAGAAATCATTTGGTATTCACGGAACACCAAACCCGTCTACCATTTCGAAAACAGCGTCACATGGTTGTATTCGTTTGACTAACTGGGATGCCAATGATCTTGGCCGTAAAGTCAAATCTGGGGTAACGGTTCGTTTCTTAGAATGATGATCGGTCTGCCGATTTGAATAAAAATAGCCTGCTTTTGAGCGGGCTTTTTTATTCCTTATGTTTACTTTCAGCTCTGTCGTTGCAAAAATGCAATGATCTGTCGCCTATTTGAGATTTTTTCAGTTATAAAACGACAGTATGATGATCTCAAGTTAAAAATAATGTCGAGATAAAATCATGAATGCTTTTCTACATCCTAGCGAAAATCGTGGTCATGTAAAAATGGGCTGGCTGGAGTCTAAACACAGTTTCTCATTTGGTAACTGGTATAACCCAAAGTATATGGGTGTCAGCGCTTTACGTGTCATTAATGATGACCTGATTGATGGACATCAGGGTTTTGGAACGCATCCACATGACAATATGGAAATCCTGACCTGTGTGCTGAAAGGAACCATTACCCATCAGGACAGCATGGGCAATCATGGCGGAATCGCTGCGGGTGAATGGCAACTGATGAGTGCAGGAACAGGTGTGCGGCACAGTGAAATGAACCAAGGCGACGAACAGGTCCATTTACTGCAAATCTGGATTATTCCAAATGAACGTGATGCCAAGCCGAACTATCAGCAAATCCGTCTTGACCCGCATGAGCAACCGAACCAGTGGCATTTGATTTGTGGTCCGAATGACAATGCACCGATGCATATTCGTCAGAATGCCGAAGTCAAAACTGCGGTGATTCAGCAAGGCCAAAGTCTGGAAGTGAAAGCGACCCAGCATATTAATTATGTACATGTTGTTTCTGGCACTGTCCAGATCGCTGAACATACAGTTGAAGCTGGCGGCGCAATTGCTTTTCTAGATGATACAGAAATTAAAGCAAGCGAAGATGCGCAAGTGATCTGGTTTGATTTGCCGGAAGTACCCAACTAAGCTTTTAAAGCTCTCAGCTCTAATGGCTATTGATCCCAGTGATTAATAGCCATTTTTTATACGTATAATCATGAATAAAAAATAATAGTTCGCAAAATCATAATAAGGCTGCTTAACCAATAAAATTATGCCTACGACCTATACAAATCCAACCAATTCTCATCACATTTTTACCTAAGCAATGCATTATTTAGGTGAATATAAACTGATCCCTTTCCATGGAATCCAGTGCTGTATAGCTTTGATCATTCACGACTGGTTTGATATTGTCTTTTGCAGGCATAAAGTGAATTAATCTTTTCATGTAGGTTAAATAAATAGAAGAGCATATCCGTATGAACCAAATTTTAGAGATTCAAAGCAGCCCGCAGCAAGCTTTGCTTTATTTATTAGCCTTTTTAAAACAACAAGATTATCAGTTTACGACCATTACACCGCTTTCCCACCAGCGAATTCTGAATCGAAAAAAGAATGAAATTTATAAGTACAGAACTCATCAGGATATCTTTGGCTGGAATCTAAACTTTAAAAAAACTGATCTTGATTCTGCCCTTTTTACATTATTGCAAGAACATCAGCTTCTACAGGTACAGGAAGATCAATACTTGAGTCAGGTTCGGGTTTCTTCACTCGATGGCGAACTCTTTATTCATTCAGCTTTTCCAACCACTCAGCAAGATGCGGTATTTTTCGGTCCGGATACGTATCGCTTTATCTATCATCTCAAGCAATATCTAGCTGCTCAGCCTCGCCCTTTTAAACGGGTCGTGGAAATGTGTTGTGGCACTTCAGCAGCCGCGATCAGCATTGCCAGACATTTTCCAGATGTGAATGAAATGATGGTTGCAGACCTGAATCCCAAAGCCTTGCTCTATAGCCAGATTAATATCAGTTTTGCCGGCTTAAACCATATTCATCCGGTGCAGAGTAATTTATTTTCCAATCTTGATGGAAAATTTGATCTGATTTTTGCTAATCCACCGTATTTAATTGATCCCGAACAACGTCAATATCGTCATGGCGGTAATGCGCTGGATGGCTGTGATTTATCATTCAGGATTATAAAAGAAGGTCTACAGCGCCTGAATTCTGGCGGACATTTATTTCTATATACCGGTGTGACCGTGACTGAACATGGCAATCTGTTTTTGCAGCATCTTAAAGATTTGATGAAACAGCATCAAAATATAATCTGGTCCTATGAAGAAATTGACCCGGATATTTTTGGTGAAGAACTGGAACAACCGGCTTACCAACATGTGGAAAGAATTGCGTTGGCATTAATCAAAATTGAAGTAGGCAATTAAAGAATATTTATTAATTATGAAATTTTAAAATTTTGACTTTGTTCGCTATCAGCTTATTTTAAATCGTTTTATTAAAATCATAGAAATAAAAAAACCCCAATCTTTCGACTGGGGTTTTTAAAATTTGGCGGAAGCGGTGAGATTCGAACTCACGGAGGACTCACACCCTCGTCGGTTTTCAAGACCGGTGCATTAAACCGCTCTGCCACGCTTCCATGGGCGCAATAATACGGAGCTTTTGTCCGGCTGACAAGTGAAAATTACAGTGAATGCAATCAACTGCATATAGTTTCATCAAATCCTTACAGTTTTGCTGCTAATTCCGCTCCCTCACGAATGGCGCGCTTGGCATCGAGTTCAGCAGCCAGTTTTGCACCGCCAATAATATGATACTGCGCCAAGGTATTTTCCCCAGCACTCGGCATCAGGTCTTTTACCGATTCCTGACCTGCACATACCACAATGGTATCCACACGCAATAATTGAGCATGACCATCCACCTCAATCCATAAACCTTCATCCGTGACAGATTTATATTGCACGCCGCGCAACATCCGCACAGCATGTTTTTTTAACTGGGCACGATGTACCCAGCCTGAAGTCTTGCCCAGTCCTGCGCCAAGTGGTGTTTTTTTACGTTGTAATAAATAAATTTCCCGTACTGGTGGTTCGACTTCAGCACGCTGTAACCCGCCTTCAGTCACATAATCTGGTTGGGAATCAACACCCCATTCACGTTTCCACTCATCCACAGGTTGCGGCTGTACCTGATGCGGCGGCTTTAATAAAAACTCCGACACATCAAAACCAATACCACCCGCGCCGATGACCGCAACACGATCACCGACAGGCGCGCCGCGTAGCACTTCTGCATAAGACAAGACTTGTGGTGCCTGACTGCCTTCGATATTCAAGGCACGCGGCACGACACCTGTAGCCACAATCACCTCATCAAAACCTTCACGCTCCAACTGCTCGCGATTGACACGGGTATTGAGACGCAGATCAACTCCGGTTTTTTCTAGCTGCACTTTAAAATAACGAATCGTTTCGTGAAATTCCTCTTTCCCTGGAATGACTTTAGCCAGGTTGAACTGCCCGCCTACTTCATGATTGGCCTCAAACAGCGTCACATCATGCCCGCGACTGGCTGCGACCGTAGCAGCAGACAGACCTGCAACTCCCCCGCCAATCACTGCAATACTTTTCGGTTTTTTGGTTTTGATATAAACCAGTTCGGTTTCATAAGCGGCACGCGGATTGACCAGACAGGTTGCCCGCTGGTTTTTAAAGGTATGATCCAGACAAGCCTGATTACAGGCAATACAGGTATTGATTTCATCAACACGATTGGTCGCGGTTTTATTGACCCAGAAAGCATCGGCCAAAAGTGGACGTGCCATCTGCACCATATCTGCCTGACCAGAGGCCAGAATCGCCTCGGCAGTGTCTGGCATATTGATCCGGTTGGATGCAATCACCGGCACTGAAACATGTTTTTTGACTTCAGCGGTATAATCAACAAAAGCAGCTCGCGGTACAGAAGTCACAATGGTGGGAATACGTGCTTCATGCCAGCCAATCCCGGTATTGAGCAAAGTAATTCCTGCCTTTTCCAAAGCTATAGCTACGGTAATCACTTCCTGCATGGTATTGCCATCATGTACCAAATCGAGAAGCGACAAACGGAAACAGATAATAAATTTTTCGCCAATTTCCTCGCGAATGGCTTTGACAATTTCTACGGCAAAACGCATCCGGTTTTCGATCGGGCCACCCCAACGGTCGGTACGCTGATTGACCTGACGGCTTAAAAACTGATTCAGTAAATAGCCTTCCGAACCCATGATTTCCACGCCATCATAGCCGGCTTTTTTGGCAATACTGGCAGTTTTTACATAATCCTGAATGGTATTCAGGATCTGTTTATCTGACATTTCACGCGGTTTAAAAGGAGAAATCGGCGATTTGATTGGACTTGCCGACACCACAAAAGGCTGATAGCCATAACGTCCGGCATGCAGAATTTGCAAAAGAATTTTGGCACCATGTTTATGCACTGCATGCGTCACCAGACGATGTGGCGCAATATCGCCCAAGGTATTCATGGTGCCGCCTGCCGGCAACAACCAGCCTTGACGGTTTGGCGATATTCCACCCGTAATCAGCAAACCTACGCCACCCTTGGCACGTTCGCCAAAATACGCTGCAAGTTTAGGATAATTATAGAAGCGGTCTTCCAGACCAGTATGCATCGACCCCATCACCACCCGGTTTTTAATGGTGGTAAAACCTAAATGCAGTGGTTTTAAAATGTTGGCATAGCGCGTCGTGGTCATAACAAATCCCTGATTATATTTGGCTGAGCAAGTCATTCCCTTACTTTAACTGATTTTCAGCGGCTTTTTATGACCCGGAGTTCAGCATTTTCAGGCACAAATATCAATCTTCGAAACAGTTCTTTCTATACATGACGAATTAGTTCTGCCATTGTCGTGCGCTGTATTTCCATAATGCAATCACGCCCAATACTGTACCAATTGGAAAACTCAGCAACATCAGAATAGCCATTATTCTGGATAAAGTACGTCCTGAACCATTGCCCTGCTTCACCTTGATACTGGCCTGGATATTAAAAAACATCAGCAAGCCTAAAAGCACCACCACCACACCTAAACTCAGCATGGAAATACTGGATTGCTGATATTCAAGATATAAAAACAGCACTGTACTAAAACCAATCAGGCCGGCATAAATCCCATGTAACAGTGCCAGCGTTTCATTCTTAGCTTTAGGATTTAAATTAGGTAAAGGTGGAATGCGAGTCGCCATGCTTTTATTCCTGTTTTATCTGATTTTTAACTTTATTCGGCTGAATATAACCAATTTCTTCCGTTTTCAGCAGGATTCTGGTGAAAATCGTGCGATTTATGATTATTTAAGCCTATTGAATAGAGATTTTAAAACGAGTTTTTCTTTTCTAAAGCAAACCTAAATAAATTAATGATACAATTGATGCAATATGTATTTTTTCAGGCCACCAATTCTGGCGTGCCTATTTCATATCATTAGGATGAACAATGTCTGATAATGCAACTATCTTGCAGAATGTCCCAGTAGGTAAAAAAGTTGGTATTGCCTTCTCTGGTGGTCTAGATACTTCTGCTGCTCTTTTGTGGATGAAACAAAAAGGCGCTGAACCTTATGCTTACACAGCTAACTTGGGTCAGCCAGACGAAGACGATTACGATGCGATTCCAAAAAAAGCTGAAGCTTATGGCGCAGTAAAAGCACGTTTAATCGACTGCCGTTTACAGCTTGCATTAGAAGGTATTGCTGCAATTCAATGTGGCGCGTTCCATATTTCTACAGGTGGTATGCCTTATTTCAACACGACGCCATTGGGTCGTGCAGTAACTGGCACCATGCTGGTAACTGCCATGAAAGAAGATGATGTTAACATCTGGGGTGACGGTTCGACTTATAAAGGCAACGACATTGAACGTTTCTACCGTTATGGTTTATTGACCAATCCTGCGCTTAAAATCTACAAGCCTTGGTTAGACCAAACTTTCATTGACGAGCTGGGCGGCCGTGCAGAAATGTCACAGTTCCTGATCGACAATGGTTTTGACTATAAAATGTCAAAAGAAAAAGCTTATTCAACTGACTCAAACATGCTGGGTGCGACGCACGAAGCCAAAGATCTTGAATACCTGAATGCAGGCATCAAAATCGTTGAGCCAATCATGGGCGTTGCGTTCTGGAAAGATGACGTAGAAGTGAAAACTGAAGAAGTATCGATTACTTTTGAAGAAGGCTTCCCGGTTGCCATCAACGGTCAACGCATTGAAGATCCAGTTGAGTTCATTCTTGAAGCGAACCGCATCGGTGGCCGTCACGGTCTAGGTATGTCGGATCAAATCGAAAACCGGATCATCGAAGCGAAATCTCGCGGTATCTATGAAGCTCCGGGTATGGCGCTGCTTCACATTGCTTATGAGCGTCTGGTAACGGGTATTCATAACGAAGATACGATTGAACAATACCGCATTAACGGTTTACGTTTAGGTCGTTTGCTGTACCAAGGTCGCTGGTTCGATTCTCAAGCGCTTATGCTACGTGAAACTGCACAGCGTTGGGTCGCTAAAGCAGTTACCGGTACTGTAACGATCGAACTGCGTCGTGGTAATGACTACACCATTATGAATACTGAATCTCCGAACCTCACTTATGAAGCTGAGCGTTTGACTATGGAGAAAGGTGATTCTATGTTCTCGCCGATGGATCGTATTGGTCAGTTGACCATGCGTAACCTGGATATCACGGATACTCGTGCGAAACTGGGCATCTATACAGAGACTGGTTTATTGGCAGTTGGTTCAGCATCTGCAGTGCCACAACTAAAAGACAAAAACTAAGTTTTAGTCCTTTTTCGTTTCATAAAAAACCGCTCCTGATGAGCGGTTTTTTATTGAGGGTTCGTTTATTGATTGTAATAATCTCTAACCATTTGCGATATCTGAATTGACTGAACGAATGGACTGATAATAAATCTGGTTGCGTCCAAGCTGTTTGGCACGATATAGCGCCTGATCCGCGATTCCCAATAAGGCGTCTTTATCAATATCATCTTCACCACGATAGACGGTAATGCCTAAACTGATGGTGATATGTTTCGCAACCGAGGATTTTTCATGTGGAATTTCCAGACGATCAATCGCCTTAAAAATATTTGAAGCCACTGCATAAGCACCATGTGCATCCGTTTCTGGCAAGAGCACCACAAACTCTTCCCCGCCATAACGCGCGACAAAGTCCATATGACGGATCGCATTTTTGATGGTTTTGGCAATAGTCGAAATGACATCATCACCTTTCTGATGCCCATAAAAATCGTTGTAATTTTTAAAGAAATCTACATCGATAAACAGAATTGCCAATGCCGTTTCTTCACGATGTGCACGTTCGAAATGGACTTGCAGCGTCTCATCAAAAGTCCGTCGATTGGAAATCTTGGTCAGCTCATCGTACTGACTCAAATGTAATAATTCGTTGGTATGGATACGCTGGATCTGCTCACTGATTCTGGCGCGAATGCTATAGAGAAATATCACACGTTCACGGGCAAAAATCATATGGCTAATCACATAACCCAGCAAGCAACTTCCAATTAAAATCCGGCCAAAAACCATAGGATTAAATTCAACTGAAAGGCTAAACAATACAAGAATAGTAGTTGCCGCAGCGAGTAATCCGGTGACCAGCATCTGAATCGGTCTAATACCGGTCAGAATATAACCCAGGATATACACGATCGTGACTATGGCCATGGACTGATACTGCAAGGCATCAGTTTTAATCGACATGGTAATGCATGAAATTGACACCTGTATCCAGAACACCAACAGCATCGAAGCCTGCGGAAAAAAGCGCTTGATCTTGGGTAAACAGGAGAATATATAAAAAATGATTAATGACATGCCACCATTGAGCAGGCCCAGCATACACAGGACAAAATCATGTACGAAATATTCTTTGCTGATGCTCCAGTAATCTGTAGGAATCATCACCACCAAAAAAAGGAAATAGGCTAGTACTCCAGCCCACACATATTTTTCGACATGTTTGCGGGCGCGTTCCAGATTTTTGGTCCAGAATTCTTGTTCCAGATTTTGAGGGAAGACCGGGCCTACACGCTGGCTTTGCCGTGTAATCAGTTGTTCTATGTCTTCTTTATCATCTTGCAATTTCGCTAGATTGTACTTGTATTCCATTGCCAAGTATTTATGTAATTTTTTTATTAATTTTAAAATAACATACTTTTTAAAATTAATTTATACATATCCCTTATTTTGTAGCGCTTTCTCGTTACCATTTTTACTATAGATGGATTATCATTTGTTTTATTTGTTCGACTGAATTTGCCTTGAATACGATTACGATTCTCCAGCCAGATGATTGGCACGTTCACCTGCGTGATGGTTTAGCACTTCAACGTACCGTTCCCGATTTAGCCAAGCAGTTTTCTCGCGCCATTTGCATGCCAAATCTGGTGCCACCCGTTAAAACTGTCGAAGAAGCCAATGCCTACCGTGAACGTATCATGGCACATGTGCCTGAAGGGGTAAATTTCGACCCGCGTATGGTGCTGTATTTCACTGACAACACCCCGGCAAGCGAAGTTAAAAAGATCAAAGAATCTGCGCATGTCAATGCCATCAAGCTCTATCCTGCGGGTGCGACCACCAACTCCGATAGTGGTGTGAGCGATATGAGCAAAGTCTACGGCGTAATTGAACAGCTTGAAGAACACCAAGTGCCTTTATTGCTACATGGTGAAGTGACGCATAATCATGTCGATATTTTTGACCGTGAAAAGCGTTTCCTGGATGAAGTGCTGGCTCCCTTACTCAGACAATTTCCCAAGCTGAAACTGGTGCTCGAACACATCACCACCAGCGAAGCAGCAAACTTTGTACTTGAGCAAGACCGTAATGTCGCTGCAACCATTACGCCGCAACATTTATTGTTTAACCGCAATGACATGCTGGTTGGTGGGATCAAGCCGCATTTCTACTGCTTGCCGATTTTAAAACGTCAAACGCATCAGCAAACTTTGCTGGAAGTCGCAACCAGCGGTAATCCTAAATTTTTCCTGGGAACAGATAGCGCGCCGCATTCAAAAAATGCAAAAGAAAATGCGTGTGGCTGTGCAGGATGTTATAGTGCGCCGACTGCCATTGAGCTGTATGCTCAGGCATTTGATCAGGTGGGTAAAATTGAACGCCTGGAAGGTTTTGCCAGCCATTTTGGTGCAGACTTCTATGGCCTGCCACGTAATACCAATACCATTACCCTGGTTAAAGAAGATCAAGTAATCCCTGAAAGTTTAGACTATCTGGATGGTGAACAGATTATCCCACTGTATGCTGGTAAAACCATTCAATGGAGAAAAGTGTGACAAATGAAACGCTCCCAATCATTGGTCAACGTTTTCGTGGATTCTTACCTGTAGTTGTCGATGTCGAGACTGCAGGTTTTAATGCGCAGACTGATGCATTGCTGGAAATTGCGGCCATTCCGATTGTTTATAATGAGGAGGGTCAATTTGTGCCGGGTCAAGCTTACCATGCACATATCAATCCTTTCGAAGGGGCAAACCTCGACCGACGTTCGCTGGAGTTTATTGGGATCGATCCTTCTAATCCAATGCGAATCGCCATGGCCGAAGATGAGAAAACTGCACTCAAGCGCATTTTTAAATCGGTGAATGAAGTGCGTCGCCAGCAAAATTGTACCCATGCAGTTTTAGTCGGACACAATGCACATTTCGATTTAGGTTTTCTTCAGGCCGCGATTGCCCGTACCGGGACCAAAAACCAGAACCCGTTTCATAGTTTTTCTGTCTTCGATACAGTGACTTTAAGTGCGGTGATGTTTGGTCAGACTGTACTGGCGAAGTCCTGTATCCAAGCTGGAATCGAGTTTGATGGTAAAGAAGCCCATTCTGCATTATATGATACGCAGAAGACCGCTGAACTGTTTTGCTATATTTTAAACAAACTCGCACCTCACCTGTTTGACACTCTGGTGGCGGATCAATAAGATACCGCCATCTTCTAAACGTCCCTATCGTCTAGAGGCCTAGGACATCGCCCTTTCACGGCGGTAACCGGGGTTCGAATCCCCGTAGGGACGCCATCTATTTTTTCTCTTCTTTATATTTCTTTGATCAGCATCTTAAGCTGCTCAAGTCTTACGCTTTTACTAATTAATGAAAATAATTCTCATTACTATTGATTACCTTCTTAAATTTAATGATAATCACTTCCATTATCTTTCGCATATTCAACCCTTCTCATGCGTTTTGCTTATTCCCCACTTTCTATTACAGTTTTAACAGCTTTATCAACATCTAGTTTTGCAAAAGAATCAAATTATCAAGAGCCTGTTCTCAATGAAACAACGATTAAGTTCAACACAATTATTATCGAAGCTCAGCAAGAAAATGAAGTTGGAAAAACCATTTATTCAAAAGAAGATTTAGAAAAGACGCCGAATAGCTCAAAGAACATTACCGATTTTTTAAAAGTGAATCCGAATGTGCAGTTTAGTCAATCACAGTTAGCAGCAGGCTCACAAGGTGAAATTAAACCTGCCGAAATCTCTATAAATGGCGCACAAACCTTCCAAAACAATTTTATTGTGAATGGTGTTTCCAACAACTTACTTATTAATCCAGCAAATTCAAACACAAATACATTTCAAGATATCGGAACTGGCGCACAAGCTATGGCAGTGAACACTGACCTACTTTGTGAGCTTGAAGTATTAGATAGCAATGTGTCTGCCGCTTATGGTCAATTCACAGGTGGTGTTATAAATGCTAAAATATGCGCACCGCAAACAGAGATAGGTAAAATTCACGGTTCTATCACTTACGATTACACTGAAAGTGATTGGGCTCGCTACAACTCAATTTCACCTTTAGAAGAAAGTAAATTTGAAGAACCTACAGATGACTACCAAAAGGAATATACCAAACAAGGTGTAAGCACCAATATTTATGGGAAGCTCTCGAATGATTGGGGCTTTAATGCTTATGCTTCTCAAAGAGAGTCCATTATTCCAGTCAAAAGTGGCTTTGAAACACCTAAAACAATTGATCAAGAACGACATATCTCAAATCTTGGTGCAACATTATTTTATACACCAAACGCCTCAACCAAAGCGAAGTTTGGTTTGGATTATGGATTGCTGGACAGTTTGAGCTATGTGGACAGCAATCGTGATTCGGGAAGTACCACTGAAACCGAAACACTTACATTATTCTCTGAACTCGAACACCAATTCAATCTAGGTACTCTCGTACATAAACTTAATTTCCAAAACTCGGCGACACAACGCATTGCAGATAATAACTACAGTATGCATTGGTACTACGCCGAAGGAAGTAAAGATTGGAATAATACCGATGTAGTTCGAGAGGGCGCCATCATGGGAGAAATCAAACAACTCCAAGACGTTCTCTCTTACGACCTACAAGCCAATATAGACCCATTTAAAGTTGGTCAATCCCAACACAACATGACTCTAGGTGCGGGTTATAGCCATGCTCATGTTGAGTGGAAACGAGCCGAGGATGTTTTACTCGCGACAAAGATCAACTTAAAAGAACTTGGCAAAGATACTACCTGCCTTCAAAGTGACCCATATTGTGATGATAAACTAACGATAAATGGTTGGAATGGACAATATATCGCTGGTGGAACTCTGTACAAAGCTGGTGATATCAAAGCTCAGCAAGATCGCCTAAATATATTTATTGAAGATAATATTCAGTGGAATGATCAATTTTCAACACGCCTTGGTGTTCGTGCTGATTATGACTCTTTGAGTAGTAATATCAATATTTCCCCTCGCAGTCGTCTCTCTTACAAACCCTTTAGTAATGATCAATTGCATTTATCCGCTGGGTGGAATCGCTACTATGGTCAGCAAACGTTAGGTACAGAGCTGAATGAAATTCAAAATGATTTGCTCTACAAACTGTCACGTGAAAACCCACATGCGACTTGGGTAGAAACACAAACTGCACTATCCAGCGGTGCGCGTAGTTCAGCGCTCAATACCCCTTTCAGTGACGAGACTGTTTTAGGCCTGAATACACAAATCCAGAATTGGGATCTAGGGCTAAAATGGGTCAATCGTAAATATCAGGATGAAATATCAAAAACTAAAGTTACTCCTTTAGATGGATCAAAATTCTTCTACGAATATAACAATGATGGAAGTGGCAAAGCTGACATCTACACCTTAACCCTTAAAAATCGTCAACCGATCGCACTGGGGGATAGCCAACATTTATTTGCCTTGGGATTTGATACAGTGAAGTCTTCCGCAGTTATGTAGATTACACTTCAGCCTATGATCAAGCCACTCAAGATGAATGGGTCTCTTATGATGGTCAAATTATCCGTTGGTCAGACCGCCCTGCCCCAAACTTTAACCAACCATGGACCGCACGAGTAAACTGGGATATTACATTCGATACACTGCCTGTACGTATTTCAAACTTCTTTAGCTATAAAAACAGTTACGATGATATGGTTGTAGTCTCCAATAAAAATGACAAAGTCGAGTATAAAGGTGAACTGCTTGACACCTATTTAGCCTCTGAAATTAAACCCAAATTTAAATGGGATATGCGCACCACCTATGATTGGGAAATTTCAAAAGATTTAAGGGCAATTTTTGGTTTAACCATTAACAATGTAACCAATCGCGTGAATACCTATACAACAGGCTCGACCTCAAATGATAGACCACGTGTGATGACTGAAATCGGCCGCCAATTTATTGCGGATGTTACTTTTAAATTCTAGAGCCTGAATAGGTACATGCTGCTGCTCTTTTTAATTTGCTTAGGCTATAATTAATGCGATTTCATATTTTGCCTTTGTATCATGTTAAAAAAGATCTTACTGGTTTTACTGATTTTAGCCCCATCCGCACTATATCTCTATATCGTCAACCGTGATGATAACCACACTGTGGAGACTGAAACAGTGTCAACGCCAACTGAAAACTCTCAGCCTGAGCAATATCAAACTCCAGATCACTAAGTTTTAGTGATCTTTTCAAATATTTATTTTTTATAGTCCTGAAATCTGTTCAGAAAATAACATTTTAATAAAATAAAGTTTTTGTTTTGCCTAATGTTTAAACTGTTAAATGAATTTTAGCAAAAACCCTTTTGACAAAACCCGGCTTAGTCCTTAATATACGCATCACCTCGCAACGTCCCTATCGTCTAGAGGCCTAGGACATCGCCCTTTCACGGCGGTAACCGGGGTTCGAATCCCCGTAGGGACGCCATCTATTGATCTCATACGATCAGACCTTATTCGAAATTACCATTATTCGATTGCAGATTTGTAGTTTTTCACTACAATAGCTCGCTTCATTCCTTTGAAGTATTTCTTATTTCCTATGCACTCATCTCCGAATGATGCTACGCATCAGGGCAATTCTGCGCCTTTAAAACGCGCTATGAGTACTCGACATCTGGTCATGATTTCGCTTGGTGGCGCAATCGGAACAGGCCTATTCTTAGGGTCGGGTGAAGTCATTGCACAAACGGGGCCTGTAGGTGCCATTCTCGCTTATCTCCTGGGCGGTATTATCGCGTACATGGTGATGCTATGTTTGGGCGAACTTGCCGTTCATATGCCAGAATCTGGTTCATTTGGTGCTTATGCCAAACGTTATATTGGACCAGGCACAGGCTATACCATCACCTGGTTATACTGGCTGACATGGTCGGTCACTCTCGGAACTGAATTTACTGCAGCGGCTTTGCTGATGCAGGAATGGTTCCCGGACATTTCTATGTGGTTATGGACCATTATCTTTGGTGTATTCGTATTTAGTCTCAATATGATTTCGACCCGCTGGTTTGCCGAATCCGAATTCTGGCTGGCACTGGTAAAAGTGGTCACGGTTGTTGCTTTTATTCTTTTAGGTCTATTGGCCATCTTTGGTGTTCTGGGCTATCAAGGCTATGAAGCTGCGCCTTTATTTACCAATCTAACTGCACAAGGCTGGTTCCCTGAAGGTCTATTCCCGATTTTTGCTACGATGCTGATTGTGAACTTTGCCTTCTCTGGTACCGAGCTGATTGGTGTGGCTGCCGGTGAAACTGAAGATCCTGCGAAAAATGTTCCTAAAGCAATTAATACTGCGATTTTCCGCTTATTAATTTTCTTTGTAGGTACCATTATCGTGGTAACAGCCTTACTTCCGCATCAGGAAGCAGGCTTAGCTGCTGAAGGCGTGAGTAGCAGTCCATTCGTAACCGTATTCCAGCACATTGGTATCCCATATGCTGAAGACATCATCCGCTTTGTAATTATCACTGCATTGTTGTCTGCTGCCAACTCAGGTCTATTTGCTGCTTCTCGTATGATGTGGTCATTGTCATACAGCAAACAGTTGCCTGCCGTAATCTCAAGACTGAATGCTCGCGGTGTACCGTATATTGCAGTCATGGTGACTATGCTAGGTGCATTGCCAGGTTTATTGTCTGAACAGTTTGCGCCAGAGACGATCTTTACCAACTTGCTGGGCGTTGCAGCGTTTACCATGGTGGTGGTCTGGATGAGTATTTGCTTAAGCCAGTTCAACTTCCGTCGTCAATGGTATAAACAGGGTCATACGGCCAAAGAACTGGGCTTTGCTGCACCATTGTTCCCGATTGTACCAATCCTGGGCTTTGTGTTCTGTTTTATTACCTGTATCAGTATGGTCTTTGATCCATCAATGCGTATCAGCTTCATAGGCTGTCTGCTATTTATTGCAGCGTGTTATGCAAGTTATTATGCCTTTTATCACAACAAGTCTTAATCATCAGTTTTAAAAGAGCGGCTCCGGCCGCTCTTTTTTTATCTATAATATAACCATAGTGGGCAGCCTTAAGGGTGCGTCGATGAAAATTGTGTTTATTCACAGCATGAACAAGCAACAATATACGGCTACTTCATTACGTCAACATTGGCTGCATCTCTTCAAAACAGGCCTTCAGAAAAACCTACAACAGCAAGCCCGTTTTACTTATTTAAAACGGCATATCCGTATCCCTTTTTATGGCGATTTACTTTCTCGGCATCATTTTCATAACGTCTTGAATGCCAGCACCCTGATGCCGCAACAGTGGCCGCATTTCCCTTTTTTACATCCCGCACAGCTGCAACCGGCATCGCCACCAGACCAGTGTACCTATCAAATTTGTGACGTCCCGCAGTCGAATATTGATGATGTCCTGAATTTCAATCAAAAACTGAAATTCATTACAGCATTAAGCAAAGATATTGCCTTGCGGGATTTTGCGGTACTCATCAATTATTTTCCCAGCTTACATGCCAGCTTTTTGCATAAGTTTTGCTGGAAACTTATCTTTATTTGGCCAACCCGGATTTTATGCAGGAAGTTCACCGCCGCATTCATGATCAACTCTATAGCAGCAGGCCACAGATTCTGGTGGCACATTCGCTTGGCAGCGTGATTGCCTATAATTATTTGATTCAGCATCCGGAGCTGAATATCAAGCGTTTTATTACTCTTGGATCACCGTTGGCATTTCGGGTCATCCAGGCTCATCTGCCGCAACCGATTGTACGACCTGCTGCAATTTCAGGCGATTGGATAAATTTCTATTGTAGCGATGACTTTCTGACTGCCTTTCCATTATCAGAACCACCCTTCCAGCTTCAGCCTGCGATTATTAATCAGGAGATTCATACCTCCATTTATCATCCGCATGATATTGATGGTTATATTCAGCATCCAGACGTCATTAAAGCGCTACTGGAATTGCTATAAGACTCACGTCAAACTCTAAATTCAACTTTTACCGTTCCATTCATATTCTTCTTCTATTCAGTAAAATCTTTCATCCAAACCTACCAATTTACTGCTTTTTCTGCCTTTTTTATAAATATACGGATGTGTGTTAATGATTGTTTTATCAAAGATAATTTACACATTAACGCCACAAAAAGTGCAGCTTGGCTTGCCGCAATTTTCTCTATACTGTGAATATATAGATCGACCTCCGTGAGGTATCGATGAAAGTTATTTTTATTCATGGAATGAACCAGCAACATCACAGTGCTGCATCGATTCGCCAGCGCTGGCTGCATATACTTCAAAAAGGCATTCGCAAACACCGTCATGATGCCAGATTTAGTTATTTACGACGTCATATTCACATTCCATTTTATGGAGACTTGCTTTCACACTATAACGTTCGCAACATCCTGAATGCTGGCACCTTAATGCCCCAGCAATGGCCCAGCTTTCGTTTCCGTCAACCTGTCCATCCTCAGCTTCCTGCACCAGTTCCACGTCCTGGCTGGCGCAAGCCCGTGATTTCAGATCTTCCTCAGCTTCATCTGAATGAGCCGATGGATTTCAAACAGAAATTCAAATTTATTACTACGCTAAGCAAAAATGTTGCACTGCGAGACTTTGTATTATTGCTGAATTATTTTCCCAGTTTGCATCGGAGCCTGCTTCAAAAATTTCTGATTGAAACCTATCTGTATCTCGACAATCCTGCTTTCATGAAGGAAGTTCATGAACGGATTGCCCGGCAATTGAATGGTCGCAAACCTTGTATTGTGATTGCTCATTCTCTGGGCAGTGTGATTGCCTATAATTATCTTATTCAGCATCCTGGACTGAATGTACAGCGTTTTATTACCCTCGGATCGCCATTAGCCTTCCAGGTGATCCAGTCACATTTACCGCAACCCATTGTCCGACCTGCTGCAATTACAGGCGACTGGATAAATTTCTATTCAACTGATGATTTTCTTACCGCCTTTCCTCTTACACAACCGCCATTTCAGTTTCAACCCGCCATTATTAACCACGGCATTCGTACCCATATTCACCGCCCGCATGACATTACCGGCTATTTACTGCATCCGCAGGTGGTAAAAGCAATTCTGGAATTGCTTAAAAATCCAGCTTAAACCATGTAATTTTCAAGTATTTCCACAAGATTGTTTTAAATTTACGCACTCAATCCAGAAAATCATTTTTTTTATGGAAATGCGTTTGACACCCCTCTGTTTTCACCCTATTATACGCCCACCTCTGAAACGTCCCTATCGTCTAGAGGCCTAGGACATCGCCCTTTCACGGCGGTAACCGGGGTTCGAATCCCCGTAGGGACGCCAATTTTCAGAAGTACATTTTATTAAGTCCCTATCGTCTAGAGGCCTAGGACATCGCCCTTTCACGGCGGTAACCGGGGTTCGAATCCCCGTAGGGACGCCATTACTTCAAGCTAAAAGTAGCGGTTTTAAAATTTATCTTCTGTACTGTCCCTATCGTCTAGAGGCCTAGGACATCGCCCTTTCACGGCGGTAACCGGGGTTCGAATCCCCGTAGGGACGCCATATTCGAGATGGCAACATCTCAACAAAAAGCCCGAGCATTGCGACTCGGGCTTTTTTTTATCTTGCAAATTTTATTTCTCGAATCTTTAAACCCTGTTTTTATCATTCGTTCAAATCTAGCTCTCTTTCTGGGGGGTGCCATCCCATTCTTAATTTTACAATTTGTATTGTTTTAACATTTCTATGCATAGAAATATCCGTTCATTTTCATTTAAAGCAATACACCAATAAATTAGAACAAAAATTCAACACCCTGCTTTTAGAGGGCACGTTAAGGTAAATCAAGAGAAATCTGCAAGGATCAGATTATGTTCGTCAGCACAGAGCTAAGTTTACCTTTATCGCCAAATAAAAATCATAATTATCAAATTAAAAGCTTTAAGGATTGGGTCGACTTTTTTCAAGATACTGAAATTTCGACATATACCAAAACCGAAAAAGCCGACTCTTATTTGAGCGATCTGATTAAAAATTTAAATATTGATACTCTCGGATGGTTGGATCAGCCTGCACAGGTTGAACAGCATCTTTTAGAACAACATCATCAGGTTTGTGCGACTTTCCAGACCTATGTCAATCGCCGGAAACAGCAACAGCCCCGGGAATATTTTCCGACGGTTTCTCATGCTTTCGAATTCCTGGCGAAAGTTGCACCGGTTAAACTGGTCGATGGTGCTTGGTTGTATTCAACCGTGCCAAACTGTAATCAGCCCGAGTTGAAAGATTTGATTTACATCTATCTCGAAGAGCTTGGTTTAGGGCATCCGCGTGCCAATCATGTCACCATGTATCAGGACCTGTTGAGTCATTATGAGCTGAACAGTTATGCCGAGCATTTGGATGACAGTTACTACGAACAGGCTGCCGTACAGCTCGCACTGGCTTATGCCCCGGCCAAATACCTACCTTTGGTCATTGGCTTTAATCTCGGCTATGAACAGTTACCGCTGCATCTGTTAATCACCAATTATGAACTGGCTGAACTGGGTATCGATCCACATTATTTCAATGTGCACATTACTATTGATAATGCTCACAATGGTCATGCGCAGAAATCCCTGCAAGCATTTATCCAGCATTTTAATCATGCAGAAAACCCGGAAACTTATCTGGAGCTGATTAAAAAAGGCTATGTCCTGAATGACATCGGCAAAAGTTCTTCTCAGATTATTAAGGAACTGGACATTGAACAGATGGCTTTAAAAGTGTTCCAGAATAAAGCGCTGATTGGTCAATATATTCATAATCAGAAATGCCAGTTTAGTGGCAAGACCATCAATGACTGGTTATCCGATCCTGCCCAGATTGCCGAGTTTTTGCAGGTCATGATTGAAAAAGGCTGGATCGTAAAAGATGCACCAGTGGAACAAAGCCGTTTCTGGAAAATGATAGATCATCCGGAAGGTAAAATGTTTGGGGTCTTTAATGCGACCGAAAAACAGATTATTAGAGACTGGATTCAGGGGGCAGGCTTAGCAACTCGCCTATCGTCACGTAGTGCAACTCCTTCACAGGCAAAAATTGAACCTACAATGAGCCGCATGGACCAGCAGCGCTTAAATCAGTTAAAAAGCCGTTTCATACGCTGTGAAGGTGCTGAACAGAAAATTGATTTACTGATTCCTTATACTGCACCGCATATGCATCACACCGAAATAGGCTTGTGGGCGACTCGTCAGTTAAGCCAGTTATTATTTCCTTTTCAGACCCAGGCGATGCATTATTCCTAAAGCACCCCTAGTGCCAGAAATTAAAAAACCGGACATTTGCAGTGTCCGGTTTTTTTTAATATAAATTAAGCCGATTTTCGCGAGTTTAATTGTCCCTTGATCACCGCTTTGACATTGCCTTTCAGATACTGCAAAAAGACTTTTAGTGGTGACAGTTTCGGATTAGGCTGCTTGCCTTTGGCAATTTCCTTAAACTGCGCGGCATACCAGATGATTTCCATAATCGCCATCTTGTCGACCATTGGAATACCGGTTTTAATTTTCTCAACCGCATAACGTACATCATGCCCTGCAACCAGACGATTGCCCAAGTCAGGTTCTACCGCAAAGGGACGTGCAATCCCGACAAAATCACAAGCACCACTGTCAAGCGCGGCATTCATGCCTTCAACAGTTCGGAATCCACCAGTGACCATGATATGGCACTTCACTTCCTGACGGATTTTTTCGGCAAAATCGAGGAAATAGGCTTCACGAGCAATGGTCGAGGCCTTGCGCTTGTCTGCTTTCACGCCGGCCATCGCAGGTGCTTCATAGCTACCACCTGACACTTCAATGATATCAATGCCTGCCGCGTCCATCGCTTTAAAGACATAGATGACATCTTCTTCGCTAATACCGCCGCGCTGGAAATCAGCTGAATTCAGCTTAACCGAAATAATAAAATTTTCCGAAGTCGCAGCACGAACAGCCTGATAGGTTTGCAGCAAGAAACGGGTACGATTCTCAATACTACCACCCCATTGATCCTGCCGCTTATTGGTCAGCGGTGACAGAAACTGACTGATCAGATAACCATGTGCACCATGTAACTGCACCCCCTCAAATCCTGCTTTTTCACAGATGGCAGCCGAAGTGGCAAAGCGCTGGATAATATCCAGGATTTCATCTTCACGCAATTCCCGTGGGGTTCCAAAGCTCATGGCCAAAGCCGGACTAAATGGGACTGCGGACGGTGCAACCGTTTCTTTATTCAGACCTTTGGGACACTGACGCCCCGGATGTGACAACTGGACCAGTTGTACCATATCATGTTGTTTGCCTACGTCAGCCCAGACTTTGAGCTGCGCCAGATCGCGTTCTGTTTCTACCACTACGACGCCCGGTTCATTCTTGGCACGATAATCCACCATGACATTACCCGTAATAGCACAACCCAAGCCACCTTCGGCCCATGCTTCATACAACTTGAAATGCGCCTGATTGGGTTGGCCGGCATCATTGGCCAGTGCTTCACTCATGGCACCTTTAATGATGCGGTTTTTAAAAGTGATATTGCGAATTTGAATGGAATCGGCCAATTGAGTCATGATCTGTCCTGATACGTTACTTTTATTTTGTACTCGTTTATAACGTAAGCCAGAACAATTGACAATCAGTCTTGTCAAATTTACACAATTTTTATCTGCTTATTTTTTCATAGTTAAAGATTTTTGTGATTTAGTTTCTTGGATCAAAAGCATCCCGTACTGCTTCTCCCATATAGATCAGCAAACTCAGTACAATCGCCAAACTAAAGAATCCCGACAATGCCAGCCACGGCGCATTTAAGTTGTTTTTGGCCTGAAGCAAGAGTTCCCCTAGGGATGCCGAATCGGGTGGCAAACCATACCCTAAAAAATCCAGCGCTGTCAGTGCAGTAATATTGGCGGTTAGCATAAAAGGTAACTGTGACAGGCTAGAACCTATCACATTGGGGAGAATATGTTTGAACATGATCCGTCCATCCCCGGCCCCGATACTTTTTGCTGCCCAGACATATTCCAGATTTCTGGCGCGCAAAAACTCAGCGCGCACCATACTCACCAGTGTGGTCCAGCCAAATAACAGCATGATCAGAAATAGCCAGTAAATACTCGGGGTAAACAGACTGACCAGTACCATCACCATAAACAGCATCGGCAAACCGCTCCAGACTTCGAGTATGCGTTGCCCGATCAGGTCAATCCATCCACCATAATAACCCTGAATTGCCCCTGCTAAAATTCCCAACGCTGCAGACAATAAAGTCAGAGCAAAACCAAACAGTAATGAAATCCTTAAGCCATATAGAATCCGTGCCAGAACGTCACGGCCCTGGTCATCTGTTCCCAGCCAGTTTTGCGCACTCGGGGGCGAAGGCACTGGTTTAGCCAGTTCAAAATTTGGCGTTTGATAGGAAAACGGAATGATGGGCCAGATCGCCCAGCCTTTTTCTGCAATCAGTTGCTGTACAACGGGATCTTTATATTCTGCTTCTGTCTCAAATACTCCACCAAACGTGGTTTCCGGATAGGATTTCAGGATGGGCAGATAAAAAGCATGATCATATTTCACCAGCAAGGGCTTATCGTTAGCAATTAGTTCTGCACCCAAGGAAATGATGAAAATAGCACTGAAAATAATGAAGCAGCTAAAGCCCAGCTTATGCTGCTTAAAACGTTGCCAGCGTGCTTGCATCAAGGAAGACATTATTGTGATCCTCGACGTGAACTGAAATGAATCCTTGGATCAATCAGTTGATAGAGCAAATCGCTGAGTAAACGCAGTATCAGACCGAGCAAGGTAAAGATAAACAAAGTACCAAAAATCACCGGATAGTCACGCTGAATAATCGCCTCAAAGCCTAAAACACCCAAGCCATCCAGATTAAAGATAATCTCGATGAACAGGTTGCCCACGAAAAACACCCCGATCAGAACTTCGGGCAAACCTGCGATAAGCACTAAAATGGCATTCCGGAATACATGCCGATACAGCACTGCATGTTCAGTTAAACCTTTGGCTCGCGCAGCCAGGACATATTGTTTGCTCAGCTCTTCCACAAAAGAAAATTTGACCAGATAGGTCAAACTGGCAAATCCGCCGAGCACCATGGCCAACAGCGGCAAGGCCATATGCCAGAAATAATCATGAATTTTCGCAAAGAATGAGAGTTCAGCAAAATTTTCAGAGCGAATGCCCTGCAAGGGAAACCAGTGCAGATAAGACCCGCCAGCAAAAAAAACGATAAGTAAAATGGCAAAAATAAAGGCTGGAATGGCATAGCCCACGGCCAACATTAGAGAGGTGGTCTGATCAAACAGACTGCCATGTTTGCGGGCTTTACTGATCCCTAAAGGAATGGAGACCAGATAAATCAGCAAGGTACTCCACAAGCCTAAAGAAAGCGATACTGGCAATTTTTCCCAAATGAGTTCAGTCACAGGCTTGTCTTTGAAAAAACTCTGCCCCAGATCAAACTGCGCATAACGCGCTACCATTTCCCAAAAGCGGATATGCAGCGGCTGGTCAAAGCCGTACTGGATATTGATCTGCTCAAGCATCTCCGGTGTGAGACCTTGCTTTCCCTGATACTGCAATCCGGTATGCGCCAAACCATTCACCTGTTGCGCCTGATAAATCGCCTGCTCCACCGGACCACCGGGGGCCAGCTGGATCACCATAAAATTGATCAGCAAAATGATCAGCAAGGTTGGAATCATCAGCAACAGACGTTTGAGAATATAAGTGCTCATGGCACTCCCTGATAGGCTTGGAGCTTAATGCTGTTTGAAATAATCAGCCACATGTCTGGCCTTTGCCGCATCGACCCACCAGTAATCAATCCCGGCGGAGAGTTTAGGTTTTCGTTGCGGCTGCTGATATATATTCCAGTAAGCATACCAGTATTCGCCCGTACCATAAGTCAGAATATGATAATAGCCTGCACGCAGTAAACGGTCTAATGCTCGGGTACTATTCACCAGCTGTTCACGGTTTTGAGCCTGAGTCACCTGCTGAATGACAGCATCAATGGCCGGATTTCGAATGCCGGCATAATTATAATTACCTGGCTGCGTGGCGGCCTGACTGCCCCAGAACTGTTTCTGCTCCTGCCCCGGAGTCAGGGATTGCGGCATGGTATCGACAATCATATCAAACTGATAATTCCGCAGCCGTTCATAATATTGCGCGGTTTCTACCATACGAATGCTGGCCTGAATGCCCAAGCGTTTTAAATGACGTAGATATGGCATCAGATCACGCTGTTGCTCCGCCTGATGCAACAGGAACTCAATCTGTACCGGTTGACCCGCAGCATTGACCAACTTCCCCTGTTGATAACGATAGCCTGCCTTTAATAGCAATTGACGGGCTTTTAACAGATTGTTCCGGTTAAAACCGGAGGCATCTGACTGAGGATATTTCCAGTCCTGCAGTACAGCCTGACGTTGAACCGGATCAAGCTGCTTTAAATGGGGTTTTAAAATGTGCAGTTCTTGAATGCCTGGCCGTCCATGAGATGCAAGCTCGCTATTGGAAAAAAAGCTGTTCAGGCGCTGATATTCACCATAGAACATGGCTTTATTCAGCCATTCAAAGTCATAGGCAAAACTCAAGGCTTGGCGGAAACGGATATCGGCAAAAGGCTGACGGCGGGTATTGAATATCAGACTATGGGTCGGAATCGGGTTGTGATGCTGAAAGCGGTAACGCTGCACCTGTCCTTGCCGAACGGCGGGAAACTGGTAGTCTTTCACCCAGCGGTTGACCTGTTTTTCCTCATGCAAGGTAAATTGGCCCGACTTGAAAGCTTCGAACTTGATTTCAGGACTACGATAATAACGATACTTGATCCGGTCAAAATTATAACGCCCGCGGTTGACCATCAAGTCTTTTCCCCAGTATCCGGGATTACGTTTGTAGCTAATACTACGTCCAGCATCTATGTGTTCAATGACATAAGGCCCTGAACCCAGCATCGGTTTCAGCGTCAATTCTTTAAAATTACGCTTTTGCCATTCCTGTTTAGAATAAATGGGCATCTGCGCGACAATCATCGCCATTTCCGGATTATGTCCGGATTTAAAATGCATTTTGACCTGTAAAGGTGACAGGACTTCCAGCCGGTTTAAATCAGCTAGATACATTTGCAGGCCAAAATTGGACTGGGTCTGAAACAACTCAAAACTGTATTTGACATCTTGTGCAGTCACCGGCTGGCCATTGCTAAACCGTGCTTTGGGATTTAAATGAAAAATAATAAAGGCAGTTTTCTTGGGGTCAAAACTGACTTTTTCCGCCAGCAAAGGATAGTACACACCGGGCTCATCCAGTGACTTGGACAGCAAACTGTCAAAAATATAGTTGCCCCCTTCAGTGACATTGCCCTTGCCATTCATGCTGTTTAAATTATCGAAACTGCCATCAGCTGCTAGAATCAGCGTACCGCCTTTCGTTGCTTGCGGATTGGCATAAGGCAGGGATTTGGCCTGGGCATATTTCGGCTGGTTATATAGCGCGATATATGGGGTGGTGATCAGGGCTGCCCAACTGCTACTCACGAGCAGCGGGGCTAGCCAGATCAACCTGAAAGTTTTAAATAAATGAGCGAATCTCATGATCCATTCATTAATTCGGTACTTTAATCACATCACCAATACGCAATTGTGTATTCGGTTTGAGATCATTCATTTCCGCCAGTTCATTGCTGTTCACGCCATAACGTGAGGCCAAACCGATTAAGGTATCACCGCGTTTGACCTTATAATCCGTCACCAGTTTTGGAATCTGAATGGTTTGACTGACACGCAATCCTGCGCGTGGGCTCAGATTATTTAACTGAGCCAGGTCGGTCACGCTTATGCCTAAACGGCTGGCAATTGCATTCAAGGATTCACCTGATTTTACCGTATAGGATTCAGTTGCCTTAGAAGCTACAGGCTTAGCTGCCACTTTCACGTCTTCAACTTTTTTATCTGCCGGAAAGTCACCCTCAATTTTTAAACGCTGACCAATACGCACTGTGCTATTGGTATTCAGGCCGTTCAAATCTGCCAGATATTGCAGTTGTAAATGATACTGACGTGCAATAGAGCTTAAGGTTTCCCCTGACTTCACCACATGCGAATCCGATTTTGTATTCTTGACCGCAGTTTCCGCGACCACTTCACTTACCGGTTCTGTCACGTCACCACTCAGTTTCAGACGCTGCCCCACTCGCAAACCTGCATTACGTGACATGCCATTCAGGCTCGCCACCTGGTCCATTGACAAATTATATCTTGCGGCAATACCGGTCAGCGTATCACCCGATTGAACCGTATAGGTTTCAGGGATTTGACTGCCGCCTGGAATCTTGATGGTCTGACCTATACGTAAACCACTATTGGCAGACAACCCATTCAGTGCAGCCAGTTCAGAAACACTCAGCTTGCTTTGACTGGCAATGCTATACAGGGTTTCACCGCGTTTGACCTGATAGTTTTCAGTCGCAGTCTGATCGACTTTGACATTTTCAAACTTCTGCTCAGTTTTCTGGCTAGATGCCGTTAGCCCTTCAACTTCCTGAAGTGGTACATTGATTTTCTGTCCCACCATCAGACTGCTACCGGCAGTCAGACCTGAAGTCAAGGATGCCAGTTCAGCATTTGAAAGCCCATAACGATCGGCAATCAGTTTCAGATACTCACCACGTTTCACTGTATAGGATTTGGTCTGAACCTTGACAGTTTCAGCTTTTTTCGTGTCTTCAACTTTGGCTTTGGACTGCCCTGTATCTTTCAATGACAGCTTTTGCCCAACAAACAGACCGCTATTACTATTCAGTCCATTAAAATCAGCCAGTTGTTTCACGCTAAAACCAAACTGGGTCGCTACGCTAGTCAGAGAGTCATTGGCCTGAACGACATAAGTTTCCGGCTTTTCTTTGGCTTTGCTGGCTTCCTGTACCGGTTTGGCATCATACAGATAAATGGTGGTGCCCACATACAGTGGAGAATTTGGATCAATCTGGTTCCATTTCGCCACATCACGCCAGTTCACCCCATTTTTAGCCGCAATCATTGCCAGATTATCACCTGGTAACACCTTATAGGTACTGCGTTTGCCTTTTGGAGCGACCACCACCACTTCAGAATCCGTCTTGACGTAATTTTTGCCCTGATTTAGCTTGGCTTCAACCGAGTTCGCAGTGGTATTGTCAGCAACTTCTTTTGGATAAGAGAAGCCTTTGGTGAGCTCTTTGCCTTGCTGCTCAGCCACAGACAGGCTGGTTTGAATGGCAGTCAGCTTGATTTTACCGTCATAAGGATCAACAATTTCTGTGCCAGCCGGCGCCAATGCTTTCAGCTCTTCAACCACTTGGGCCTGTTCTGCCGGTGTTGCAACAGGCTGCAGAATTTCATCTACAGTTTTCTGAATATCCTGTGCGATGACCGCCTGCTGAACTTGCTGACGCTCAGCTGCCGAAATCGGTGGTTCGACCTGAATCTGTTTCGCTGGCGCTGCAGGTGTTACAGCTACCGGAATACGCGGCGCACTTGGAATTGGCAAATCACTTTGTGCCGCAAAACTGGCCAAGGCAGATGAGCCTTTAGGCGTCGAAATCTTTTTCGTAGTCTGGGTCACAGTATTTGCCGTTGTCGCGGTACTTACCGCTGCTGTGACGACAGGTGGCGTACTTGCAGCTTTAGCCGGAGTCGTTGTTTTAGCAACGGTCGTTGCAGGCTGATTACTAACAACCGCTGGCGGAGTCTGTTTAGAAGGCGTAATCGTTTTCGTATTTAATTCTGGCGGTGCAGCTCTGGTGGGCACCACTGTCGTCGTATTTCGCGGCAGGCTGCTCGTGTTACTCGCCCATAAACCACCTGAACCGGATAATTTTTTCAGCTTCTCATCCACTGAAGGACTTAAGTCAGCAGGAATCAGAATACGGCGCGGACTTGCAGGATCAATATGATCACCACGATGACCCGGGTTTAATTGATACAGTTCTGCACGGCTCAAACCGGTAATCGCTGCAATTTCATTTAAACTGGCAACACCGACCGGTACTTCACGGAAATGCGGACGGTTGGCAATCGGTGGCAAACTCACCCCATAACTGCCCGGATTTTTAATAATTTGTGCAACCGCCAGGAAACGTGGCACGTAACTCATGGTTTCTTGTGGTAGTTTCAATGACCAATAATCGGTAGGCAGACCTGCAGCTTTGTTACGGTTAATCGCCTGCTGGATACGGCCTGGGCCGGCATTATAAGAAGCGAGCGCCAATTCCCAAGAACCAAACTGGTTATACAGACTGCCTAAAAATTCATAGGCTGCACGGGTAGATTCCACCACATCACGACGACCATCGTATAAAGCAGTCTGCTTTAGACCATAAATGCGGCCGGTACTTGGAATAAACTGCCATAAACCTGCTGCCGCCGCACTACTGGTCGCTGCCGGGTCATAAGAACTTTCAATAATCGGTAACAGTGCCAACTCGGTCGGCATGCCACGGCGTTCTGCTTCTTTTACTGTGTAATATAAATAACGTGATGCACGCGCACTTAAACGATCCAGATAAGGCTGACGTGAAATAAACCAGCCACGCTGCGCATCAATCCGCGGATTCCAGACACTTAAGTCCATCTTGAAACCTACGGTCATGCGTTTCCAGACATCACCATGTTTCAGAATCTGTAAACGGTCGCCTTCGACTGCACGCATATCCGTTGCAGAGAGTAAATCTTCGAGTCCATCCAGACTGCTGGCATCCAGATATTGTGATCCAACCTGCTTGCTTGATGCTGTTTGGGTCGCACTTTGTGTAGATGAACAGCCCGTCAGTCCTAGAGAAGCAAGCGCAGTTCCCAGTACAGAATATTTTAAAAATGTAGGTAATGTCGGCTGCCACAAAATTGCGGTTGGTTTATACATAAAGAAATCCAAACAACTCGTATATAAATTTATTTTTTAGATATGCCATTGTAGTGAAGCATGTCGAAGACTCAAGCCAATAATTTACCGCGATTTCACGTTAAATGTTACAAGAAATTAAAAAATCCCGGACATATAGATTGATCGACTGCATTTGCGCTATACAATAAGCCTTCCAGCTTGTTCTATTTTGATCGGATTTCATCTATGTCACACACTATCACACTTTATGTTGATGGCGCCTGTCGCGGCAACCCGGGTTTAGGCGGCTGGGGTGCGTACATTGTTAATGGCCAACAAGAACACAAAATTTATGGCGGTGAAGATCATACTACCAATAACCGCATGGAGCTGACGGCTGCGATTGAAGGGATTCTGTTTTGTGACAAGCAAGACAAACTGGTGATCTATACCGATTCCAAGTATGTCAAACAAGGCATTACCGAATGGATTCATGGCTGGAAAAAGAAAAACTGGAAAGATGTCAAAAATCCGGATCTTTGGCAAAAACTCGATGAAGTCTGTCAGGGACGTGAGATCGAATGGCACTGGGTCAAAGGTCATGCTGGACATCCGGGCAATGAAATGGCCGATCAGCTGGCCAATCTGGGTGCTGATGAAACCCTGAAAAAATCCAAGCAAAGCCCTTCAATCTCTGAAGATAAAAAAAAATCTGAACCCGACTGGTTGCTAGACGATCCATTTGGTCTGGATCTGGCCGATAGTGAAGAAGAGCTGGAAGAACTGCCCGAAACCATCATTGAAGTGATGGTTGAAGAAATTGTACAGACTGAAGTTTTAGCAACGGACAGCAATGAAGATGCTTCATCTTCAGACGCATCTGCCTCGACTGAGATACATCCGCAAATTGTCATTACACCGGCCAAGTTACAGCTGCATGGCCCACGACAACTGATTCTGGATACTGAAACCACCGGTTTTTATTATCAGGATGGTGACCGGATTATTGAAGTCGGCGCGCTGGAAATGATTAACCGCAAACTGACCGGCAGCTCGATTCATATTTATATCAATCCGAAAACACCGGTCGGCGATTCTGTGAATGTCCACGGGATCACCGACGAATTCCTGCAAGACAAACCGCTGTTTGAAGAAATTTCTCAAGTGCTGTTTGACTATTTACACGGCGCGGAAATTATTGCGCATAACGCAACCTTCGATATGAACTTCCTGGATATGGAATTCAAACGTGCAGGTTTTAAAGCACTCTCCGAGGTTTGTGACGTCACCGATACCTTGGCACTGGCCAAGTCCAAGCATCCCGGGCAGAAAAATTCGCTGGATGCCTTAGTGCGCCGTTACGAGATTCCACAACGTGACCGTACTTTCCACGGTGCCTTGCTCGATGCGGAAATCCTGTCCGATGTTTATCTGGCGATGACCGGTGGACAGGTGTCTTTTGATATCGATGCCCTGTCCCAGTCTAAAGACCAGAACAGCCGTTCAGGGATGGCCAGAGTTGAAATTGAATTACCGGTGATTCTCCCGTCAGAACAGGAATTACAGGAACATGAGAATTGGGTCAAACAATTCGAAGAAAAACATGGAACTGCTTGCCTTTTCGCGAAATAAAATCTACATTTCCGGGGATACTTTAGGTTTAAAACTATCGTTCTTCAGTTATAGTAAATACAAAGAGGCCCCGTAGTTTAAAGCGGGGCTCATATATAGATAATACTCCAGGAAAGGTGCAGATCATGTCTTACCAAACCTCTATACATTTTGATCCAACAGCTTTACTGATAATAAAAAATGAGGTTGATAACTCGATCAAGTTAGTCGAATCAGCAGTAAGCACCTTGGTAGAAGACCAGACTTTACCTTTTGGTATTGATGATGCATTAAATCAGTTCGAACAATGCGCCCAGGTTCTGGCACTCATCGACATGTCCAGTCTGGCAAAAGTCGCTCAATATTCAGCAGAACTGATGCGCAAGATTATGGGGAATCCGGCGCAGGTCAATACTCAAGAAGTGATCGCCTTGAGTGAAGGCACCACCATGCTGAAACGCTATATCGAATTTATCTGTCTGCGTGAAGTAAAAATTCCACAGTTTTTGCTGGACACCCTGAACCGTCTGGAACTGGCTTTGGGTAAACCACTGACGACTGAAGGCCAGCATGTAGAAGATTTATTGGATTGCGTCACCCCTGATTTTTCGTTGCCACAGGCACCAAGTCTGGAAAAATCCCAATATGTACACCGTCTGTATAAGCTGTCACTCAACAAGCTGATCAATCAGGAAGAAAGTGAACTGGATTTGCAAGCCATCAAACTGGTGGGGGCTTATCTGGCCGGACTTGCAGAACAACATGACAGCAAGCAGTACTGGAATCTGGTCTATGTCGCGTTAAACAATATTGAGCACCTGCTGATTAATGAGCCACGTCTACGCACCTTGGTGAGCATTGAACGCAACATGGCACAATATTTTAGCTCAGCAGACAGCTTCAAGGCTTCGTTGTCAGATTTAGCTAATATTCTTAGCCTGTGTATCAGTCAGGAAGATGAAACTGCGCAATCTATCCGTAGCCAGCTCAATGTGGGCGATGACCTACTGACCGATATGCAATTACAGGTCTTCAGTCGCCATCTGTATGGTCCAGACTTTGAAACCATGCATACCATCAGCGATTTGGTGACCACGGAAATGGCGCAAATTCGTAATGATATCGAGTTCAATTATCAGAATATGACGCCTGAAAAGACTCAGAAATTACAGGCTCAACTGAATAGTTTGGCCAATATCTTCAAGGTGTTGAACCTGAATGAAGCCTATCATGACCTGACCCGTCAGGCTGCTTCACTGAACCAACCGGAGATGATGCAGGATGCCAGCTTTGCCCAGCAGTTGATGAATGTGATTCTGTCTGCGATGAACTCGATTGGCGTACTGGAACGTCATCATACTTCGAGCCGCTTGCAGCTGCGTGTCAACAACATGAATATTTCTCTGGACCGTCTGGATGAAGCACACGCTGCTTTACTCACTGAAACTAAGGCTCTAATTGAGCTTTCCAGCCAGATTCTCAGCAATTACCTGCAAGATCATGACTTGACTGCACTCGAACCTGTTCCAGTACAGTTTTGCGAGATTGGCGGCGCGATGCTGTTCCTGAATGCAGAACATGTTCGTACTGCATTCACCACCACTGCAGAATTCATCAAGAACCGTATTGATCTGTCGATTGCATTAAGTCCGGAAGAAATTCATCGTGCTTTAGACACCCTGGCCAGTGCCGACATGATGATTGATAACTTAAAGAACAAACAGCCTGTATTACAGGCGATGTTTCAGGTAGCATTGGACAGTAGTGAGAAACTCAAAATAGTTGCCTAATGTCCAAATTATCACTTGCTTATATTTTTCAACAACAGCAACTGCTGGTCGATCAACACTTTCAACTTCCACGAGTTGAAGCCTTAGCAAGTGATTTGCTACTCCACACGGGTGATCAGGTGATTGCCCGTGATCTTCTTCCCGATGAGCCGATTCCTGCAGGCTTGCAACTGGTTCCCATCCGTCAGCTGTTACAGTTCTGGAATACCCAGCAATTCGAACAGGCCAGCCGCGCAGTACAACTTTTAGAATGGCGTCGTAACCATAAGTTCTGTAGTCATTGCGGTACAGCGACTGAAGCGCATGCTGTTGAATATGCCATGGTCTGCCCATCCTGCAACTACCGGCAATATCCACGGGTACAGCCTTGCGTTATTACCGTCATTACCCGAGGCAAAGACGAGATTCTGCTGGCCAAAAATGCACGTAATACTAAAAGCCAGATGTATGGACTGATTGCCGGTTTCATTGAAGTGGGTGAAACGCTGGAAGATGCAGTACGTCGTGAAACGCTAGAAGAAGTTGGCTTACAACTCAAGAATATTCAGTATCTGGCCAGCCAGCCCTGGCCTTTCCCAAGCAATCTGATGATTGCCTTCAAGGCAGAATATGCTGGCGGTGAGCTACAGCTGCAGGAAGAAGAAATTAGCGATGCGCAATTCTTTAAATTCGATCAGCTGCCTGAAATTCCGTTTAAAGGCAGTATTGCCCATGCCATGATCATGCATGTGACTCAAGGTACGCCCGTCGCAGACGACACCAAGACCTGGCTGTAAATCTGTATTTGAAAGATTTAGCCCAACGGCTCAAAAAAGAATCCAGGGGAGATCATCCACTGGATTCTTTTTTATCTAGTGCTTGGTTAAACTAACATATCAGTATCAGGATTTAAATGCATCCTCGAGCGCCCAAAGCACCTGTGCCTTGGTCTGGAAAAACCGGCTAAACAAACTGGAGAGTGAACCCACAATCGTAATATGACCAAGTTTCGGAATTTGAATCAGATGGCTATGATTGCCCTTCTCTTTCAGTACACGGTCCAAATCCTGGCTATTGAAATGCCCAACAATCTTGTCTTTTTCGGCAATAAACAGATAATGCCGGATTGAGCTATTTTTAACAAAATAATAAGGCATCACCTGCTGATAAGGCACCGCCTGATCAAATGCATCGGCACAGATCGGATCATTTTTGTAATCAAAATGATAAGGCCCCGCCAGACCAATAATCGCCCGGATTTGATTGTGATCATCAATGCTGGCAGATTGCGGATGATATAAGGCAGACATCACATTAAAGGCCCCGGCAGAATGTCCCATCAAGACCAGATTTTCTGCACAGATCTGCAACTGTCCAGCTGTCTGCTGCAAATGATTTAGCAACAGATGCAGATCATGAATATAGGTCGGGAAAATATGTTGTGGCGCCAAATGATAATTCATCAGCACCACGTCATAACCTTCTTTGGCAAAAGCCTCACCAATAAACTGATAATCCTTTTTATCGCCATGCAACCAGGCACCGCCATGTACAAACACAATCAGGGGACGATGTGGCAAAGGCTGCTGACTCCGAAACAGGTCAAAGCGTTGCCGGGATTTCAGACCATAGGCCAATTGGGTTTCGACCGTGTAACCCTGTTTCGGGGTCAAACGATTTAAAGCATAACTGCCAAAATCGTATAACCGAAAATCTTGATAATGTTGCTGAAACTGCAGAATACGCTGTGAGAGCTGGGTTTTAAACTGGCCGACCTTATGGTTCATAGGTCGGTTCAACCGTATCTGGATCAATGGCAACCGGTGTCTGTTCAATACCTGGCTGTGCATATGCCGGTGCAGCAAAATTCTGACTGGCCAGACTTGAGGATTGTTCAACATTATCGATCAGGGTCACAATTTTAGTGACATTACCCACCTGTTGTAACACCTGATTCAGGTCAGCAATCTCGGCACCATTTAAACGACCCATCACATACAGTACGCCATCTTCAGTATGCACATGCACTTTACTATCCGCTACCACAGTCGCTTTCATGATCAAGCCACGGGTATTTGCAGTCACCGCAGTATCCTGCATGATGGTGCTATAGCTGATCTGATTGCCGACAGTAATAAAATTATGTACCGCTTTGACATCACTCATGGATTTGACATTATCTTCAGCCAGTTGCTTTAAATGGGCATCCGGCACCTGACCGGTCAACAAGACATTGCCATGGAAACTTTCAATATTGACCCGGGCCTGCTTAAAGCGCGAATCCAATTTATAAAGATTAATTTTTGCAGTACGGACAATTGAGGAATCAATAAATACCTGCCCCAAGGTACGCGCCCCACTTTCAGTTCCGACAGGAGCCGTACCTGTGCCGCTGGAAATAAAACTTGCACAACCTGATAAACTTGCGACACACAGCATTGTTATTGCAATACGCTTAACCACTCAGCAAGACTCCTTCATTTTATTACGTCTTTTTCAATCTAATAATCTGTTTTCAAGCTCAGATCATGTCAATTCTGCTTGAACTTTACAATGATCTTGAAGCAAATATAAGCATCTTTAGACCTTATTTTGTTCAAAGGTTAATAAACTCTTGATCAAAAGTAAAAGCATTTTCAATCCATTCCAGATCATAAGGGTATTGCGAAAAGTCATGCTGTATGGTTTTTGCAAATTGCTGTTTAAAATCAAAACAAATCACGTCAAAACGATAGTAATAGTGTGCAAATTGTGGATTTTTCTGAATAAAGTACATCGCAGTCTTGAGCATCTTTCCCTGTTTCGCTCTGGAAACCGACTCGATCGCTTGCGCATATTGGGTTTGTGCACGCGCTTTGACTTCTACAAAGACCAGTTCCTGATCACGCACCAGAATCAGATCCAGCTCACCATAGCGACTGTGATAATTGGCTGCCAGCAGTTGAAAGCCCTGTTGCTGCATCCGTTGAGCCGCTTGCTGCTCCGCCCATGCACCTAGTTGCTGTTGCAGCATTGCTCTTTCCCTCATAATAGATTGACGCCTGTGCCACTGTACTGAAAACATTGTGGACTGCGCTGAATGCCATGTTCAGTGATCTGTATCCGGCCGGTTCTGCCCTGAAATTCAACATTCTGCGAACGCGGTTGCGACAAGTATTGCTGGGTGATCTGCCACGCATCTCCACCGAAGGCAATCAGCCGCTGATAGGACATATCCACCGGCTCTTTGACATAAGCCTGTAGAACATCCGGCCAGTCAGCCAGATAAAGTACCGGAACATCACAGAACTTGATCCCTTGTGGCAGCTTGTGCTGCTCGCTGATCGCATTGGCTACGGTATACATCCGTTTACGGCTTAATTCCGGTATAGTAGCCAGCCCTTCTGCATTGCCGAGGAATAACAGCCCCTGCTTCGGCATTAAAAAAATGGGTGCCTTGTTCACGATCTTAAATTTCAGATCACTCTGACTGAACAATGACATCAGCAACAGTTCATGCTCAGCTTCACTGCCCGGCTGGCGTAAAATCAGCAGCTGTTGAATTCCATCTTTGTGCAATAAGGTTTTTAAGGCAGCAGCATCTTCTTTTTTGGACAGGCTGAATTGCCAGACTTGGGGTAATGACCCTGCTACATCATTCAGGCTGAGGGTACGTACTTTAGGTTTGCTCTTGAGTAGTTGTTCCACATCGCTACGTGCCAATGGACCCACCACCATTTTGGTCTTTTTATTGACATGCTGTTTCAGTAGCTGGGAGATATTTTTCTGATTGGAATTGACCCATTTTAATGGAACTTTCTGCCCGGAAGTAGCATAAGCACTGAGAAAACCCTGTTTGATACTCGATGCAGCTCGCGCCAAAGGCCCGGATTCGGGTAGAATGATCAGCACTTCTGCTTGTACGCTGCTGATGGAGCTGACTAAACACAAGCCCAATATTTTATTTTTCATCTTCCATTTTTTATTATTCAATTTATTCCACATGGAGAAACCTATGAGTGCTCAGTTATTTGTTGTTGCGACTCCAATCGGGCACTTAGATGATATTAGTTATCGTGCACTTCAGGTGTTAAAGTCGGTGAGTCTTATTGCTGCCGAGGATACACGAACTTCAGCACAATTGCTTAAACACTTTAATATTCAAACACCTCTGACCGCTTGCCATGAGCATAATGAAAGCAACAAGATTGATCAGCTGATCCAGCGCCTGCTGAATGGCGAAGATATGGCCCTGATCAGTGATGCTGGCACTCCCCTGATTAGCGACCCTGGCTTTAAATTTGTCCGTGCTGCACAAGCGCATAATATTCGCGTGATTCCTGTACCTGGTGCTTGTGCGGCTATTGCTGCCTTAAGTGCTGTTGGCTTGCCGAGTGACCGCTTCAGCTTTGAAGGTTTTCTGCCATCCAGACAAAGTCAGCGCCTGCTGAATCTGGAAAAACTGAAAGATGAAACCCAGACTTTAATTTTCTATGAAGCACCGCACCGGATTCTGGAGTCCGTTAAAGATATGGCCAGCGTTTTCGGAGCAGATCGCCCGGTCGGTTTTGCGCGAGAAATCACCAAGACTTTTGAAACTATCAAGAAAATGACCTTGGGTGAATTGGTGGAATTCATTAGCAATGATCACAATCAGCAAAAAGGCGAAATTGTTCTGGTGATTGGCGGTGCCACCGAAGAAAAAGATCTGGATCAGGAAAAGCTGGATAAATTATTGAATCGCCTATTACAGGACCTTTCGGTCAAAGCTGCTTCACAACTGGCGGCAGATTTAACCGGAATCAAAAAGAAAGTCGCTTATCAACGTGCTTTAGAACTGACTTCGGCAAACGACTAATTGCTTTAGATTTTCTATTACGTTTGGATTTGCAAAAAAAAAACACCACATTGAATGTGGTGTTTTTTATAAGAAACAAGTTAATCAATAACTTATTCTTTGGCTACTGATTCATCTGCCGGCACTTCAACAATACGACCACCACTGGCAAGGAAAGCCGCAATCTCGTCTTCCAGTGCTTGACGCTTTTTCAGCTTTGCAGTGACGGTCAAAGTTTCAGCTTCTACAAGATCGGTATCACTGACGACCTCTGTGCTATCGACCGCGCCTTTTTCAGCGGCTTTTGCTTCATCATCGTCAACAATTGAATCTTCAACGTCGTCATCATAATCATTCATGTCTGTCATTTGCATCTCCCCAAAAATGGCCCTCGCTTGGTATTCCAAGTCAGGTATCGAATTAAGTGAAATTTAGCAATCTCTTCGACCTTCGCCTAGTACCAAACATCAAAAAATCGTATCTTTTTTAAACAAAATCGTTACTCTTTATTGGTGTTTGTTTAAAAAATTTACATTTCTGTCTTAAGCTGCGTAGCGTGTGTCTTTAAGTAAACCCAGACCATTGGCTTGCGCCATAAATGCATCTTTCAACATGGGCTGATTTTCTACCTGTTTCAGGCCGAAATTGCGTGCCCAAACCATCGGGAAGAATAATGTGGTTTCCATCCAACCAATCGCAGACATGCTGTGCATCATGGCATCATTCTGGCCCTTACGGCAATGCTCATAGCGTTTCAGGGTCTGCTCATGTGCCCATACGCCACGCGCCTGATCATGTAGCAAAACATCACAGAGCACGGCAGCATCCAGACAGCCAATATTCACCCCTTGTCCAGCTAAAGGATGAATTACATGTGCAGCATCTCCAATCAGGGCTAAACCGTCTTGAATATACTGTTGGGCAGCACGGGCTTTTAAGGGGAAAGTGGCACGTGGTGTCGCCTCTAAGACTCCACCCAACATATGCTGGCTTTCACGAGTCAAGAGTTGAGTAAATTCAGCATCTGACAACGCTGCATATTCTTCGGCATAATCCTCTGGCAAGGTCCAGACAATTGATTGCCAATGTCCCTGCTCTTCCGGATTAAGGCTGGCCATAGGTAAAAAAGCCAGAGGACCAGTTTCGAGAAAAATCTGACGCGCCATGTACTGATGAGGCTGAATCGTTTTAATCGCACAACTGATGCCTGCCTGTTTATAGTCCAGTACATCAATATCGATGAAAGCTTGCTCACGTACAAAGGAGTTTGCACCATCTGCACCAATGACCAGTTTGGTTTTGAGCTGAGTACCATCTTCCAGATGAATAATCCACACACCGACGCCACGTTCAACACGGCTGACTTTGACTTGTGTTCTATAATCTTGAACATTTTCCAGCATCTTTTGCTGAATGGCCAGATTCAGAATGCTGGGCTCCACCATCGAGCCTAAAGCCTGCTCTACCGATGGTGTTTTTTCTGAAGACTGGCCAAAATTAATTTCACCATAGCCATTTTTATTCCACACCTGCATACCAGTATAAGGCTGCTGGCGTACTAAATTTTCCCAGACACCCACCGTTTTTAACAGGTGAATGGTTGCCTGACTTAAAGCCAAAACACGCGGATTGGCCACACGCAAAGTTTTATCTGCATCCAGAATTGGCGCTGCATCCAGAACTGTAGGCTGCACACCACCTTGAGCTAACAGAAGCGCTGTAAGTCCACCAACCAGCCCACCACCAATAATGACGACGTCTAATATTTCGTTAGTTTGATTTAAGCTCATGCTTTTAACCCCATGGCATAATTTGCAACGAGTGGCTTGATGCCAGGAATCGTATCAAAAGCGATTAAACCTGTATTACGCATCAGCTTTAAAAATGGATTCTGGTTACTAAAGCCACGTACCACTGAATCACAGAACTTGATCACACGCTGCTGGTCACTGAGACGAGATTTTTCATAGTCTTGTAATATTCCAGCATCGCCCAAGTCTGCGCCTTGTACCTGCTGTTCTTTCAGGTAGCGCACCAATACATGCGCATCACGCATACACAGGTTAAAACCCTGACCAGCGACCGGATGAATCGTATGGGCAGCATTGCCCATCAATACGACACGGCCAACAGCCTGTTTTTCGGCTAACACTTGAGACAATGGAAAACTGAACCGTTTTCCGGTTTTCTGGAATTTTCCGGCACGATCACCATACGTTTCCTGTAAGGCATCCAGAAAATGCTGGTCATTTTCATCCCCCAACCATTCTCCTTCAGTACCTTTTTTCACTGGCCAGACCACTGAACGACGATACTCACCCGGTAGTGGTAAAAGTGCCAAAGGCCCTAAATGGCTGAAACGCTCAAAGCCCACATGAGCATGTGGCTTTGAAGTTTGTACTGTGGTCACAATCGCAACCTGATCATAATCATGTTCTGACGCACCAATACCCAAGGCTTTACGGCAGAAAGAATCCCGCCCATCGGCGGCAATAACCAGTTTGGACTGTAATTTTAGTGACGATTCACCACGCTGAGCTTCGATATAAGCAAAGTCTGTATCTTGGATAAGGGATGTCACTTGAACACCATCAATCAGTTCAATCAATGGCTCTTTTTTGACTTGGGTCAGCAGTACACGACCGAGCCAGGCATTTTCAATGACCTGACCAAAGCTTTCGACTTTTTCCTGTTCGGCTTTCAGTCGAGCCTTACCAAAACTGCCCTGTTCGGTAATATTCACTTCCAGAATTGGGGTAGCATGTTCTTGCAAGGCATTCCAAAGTCCAAGCTCCTGATAGATCTGCACGCTACGGCGTGACAAGGCACTGTTACGTGCATCAAAACTGGAATGATATGGCGCAAGATTTTCATCATCATAATTTGGGTATTTAATGGCTTCCAACAGTTTGACTGCAATATTGATTTTCGCCAACATCAATGCGAGGCTTAAGCCGACCATACCACCACCGACAATGATGACTTCTTGTTGCATGCTTACTTCCTTATCTGTTTATTCGCATCTATGGCGAATTACATAAAACGTATACTGATTTTATCTTACCTCAAGGCTTTAAATTTTTATAATGATTCGTTTTATTTAGTTTTCTCCATGATGATCCAGCCTATATTGAAAAACCAAGACATCGCGCTTTTCAGTCCCCAACTTCGGCAATACAGTATAGGCATTGATCCGTTCAACGATTTCAAACCCTGTCTTTAAAAGCACTTGGTGTGCCTGTATATGTTCTGCATCACAGAAAGTATCTAGTGATTTAAATGTAAGATATTGTCTAAAATACTGAATCACCGCTTTCATCGCCTCAAGCATATAGCCCTGCCCCTGAAATCGAGGACCAAGTCCGAAATGAATTTCAAGGCTGTTATTTTGCTGTTGAATAATCGTTAGTAACCCGATTGCCAGATGACTTTTTCGCTCAGCAATCACCCATGAAAATCCTTTAATCGGTTGCTGCCAATAGCTTAACGCCCATTTCTGCAACATCTGCTGAGTTTGACCGACTGTTGTATGCACCTGTCGTTGTAAGTATTTTGATGCTTCAACGTCGCCACAATACTCTTGGAATAATGAAAATTCATCTCCAACTTTATATGCTCTTAACTCCAACCAAGTTGTCTTTAATTCAGCAACTAAAATATTTATACTCACTTTTATCAACTCGGCATTAAAAAACGGAATGTTATTATTTCATTTGGCACTTATACGATTCGATCGCAAACCTAGTCAAATTGGTATAACTCGATCTACTCGCTTCGCACAATTTTGAATACATACTGATGCTCGTAGATCCTGAATGATAAAATTGTGAATCAAGCCATTTATAAATGAGCTGATATTCACTTTCAGTAGCAGGAGGCCCATTTACAATCACTATTCTTTTCTTATTTTAAGATAATTGTATAAATATAACTCGATCTTTGAGCTAACAGATATTTTAAAAAAATTTATCCAACCATGTACAATCTAATCTTATTTGTATGATAGTGATCATCAATCTTTAGCTAGGCATTGTTGTAGATCTGGGGATGGTTCTATTAATAACGTATAAACACCTAATAAAAAACCTCGGAAATCTACCGAGGTTTCTTCATCTTCCACACTATTTCTATCCTCTCGGCAAGTTACTCGAAGACATGAATCCTATCTTGCAAGAAACTCGCCCAAGAAGATTAGCTTAACGCACAATATTGGTATGATGATCTGTGTGGTGTACTGTTTTACCCAACTTCGTTCCTGTATAAATCAGGTACAATGCCGACAAACCAACCAATACATAAACAATTCGAGATAAGGCGCTCATATCACCAAAGATTGCAGCGACCAAATTAAAATCGAATGCACCAATTAAACCCCAATTAATGCCACCAATGATTGTTAAAGCATAAGCAATCCAGTCAATCGTATTTAATCTCATAAGTGTTCTCCTGCTCTTATTTAAGTTTATTTAAGGATCAGAGAAAGTATGAGAATCTCAGCCCATTTAATATGTAGCTTTGATGCTAAAAACGGATTTTCTGTGTTGACTTCCTGTCAATTTTTAAGCCGTAAATTTTACTTAGGTTAGTTTTATTTGACTTGTTCGATATAAACGTAAGCTAAATCACTTTTTGCTCGATGTGATATAGCTAGGAGTTCTTTTTTAAAATGGCATAGAAATGTCATAAAAAAAGCCGATCTCGCGACCGGCTTTCCGTATTTTTTCTCAAATTAAGCAGCGAGCGCTTTCGCCATCAATGCTTCAATCTCTTCTACCGTTTTGACAACTTTCGCAGTTAAAACCAGCGGGCCATTTGCAGTGGCTACCACATCATCTTCAATCCTGATACCAATTCCACGCCATTTGGCATCGACTGTTTCATCATCAGACGCGATGTAAAGACCCGGCTCAACGGTCACGACCATGCCCTCTTCATACGAGCGCCATTCACCATCAACCTTATAAGCACCGACATCATGCACATCCATACCGAGCCAATGCCCCGTACCGTGCATGTAGAACTGACGAAAAGCTTCTTTTTCTATAATCTCGTCGATATTACCCTGCATCAAGCCAAGATCGAGCAAACCCTGCACCAAAATACGCACTGCAACATTGTGAGGTTCTTTATACGAGTTACCAATTTGCACGGCATTGATCGCAGCGATTTGAGCATCCAGTACTACGTTATATAAGGCTTTCTGTTCCGGACTGAATTTACCATTTACCGGAAAGGTACGGGTAATGTCTGAAGCATAGAACTGATATTCAGCTGCAGCATCAATCAGGACTAAATCGCCATCTTTCAGTTCTTTGTCATTTTCTACATAATGCAGGATGCAGGCATTTTCACCGCCACCGACAATACTGTTATAAGCCGGAACACCGCCATTTTTGCCAAAGACATAATTCAGCTCGGCTTCCAGCGCATATTCCATCATACCCGGACGTACTGCTAGCATCGCTTGCGTATGTGCATCAGCAGAAATATCGGAAGCAATCTGCATCAGTTCGATTTCATTTGCATCTTTATGCAGACGCATTTCATCAACAATACGATCCAGCTGAACGACTTGCGCTGGCACAGAAGTACCACGACGGCTTTCACCACTTGCAGTTGCAATCCATTTGGCGACACGCGCATCAAACTCTGCATGCTGTCCAATGCGATAAAACAACTGATCTTTATTTTGTAACTTTTCTAAGATTTCTTCATCCAGCAAATCAATCGCATAGGCTTCATCTGCATCATAATCCTGAATAGCCCCATCAATACCCGCGCGGTAGCCATTCCAGATTTCCATTTCACGGTTGCGTTCACGACAGAACAAACTGTAGCTATAGCCTTCTTCTTCAGTGTCAAAGGTTTCAATCACAGCCACAGCTTCAGGTTCCGCGAATCCGGTTAAATAGAAGAAACTACTGTCTGCACGGTATTTATAATCTGCATCACGGTTACGCATAGCTACCGGACTGGTCGCGATAATAGCGATACTGCGTAAACCGATTTCCCCTGCGAGGATTGCGCGACGCTCCTCAAAAACTGCCTGTGTCAATTTCTTCATTACACCTTACTTCTTATCGATCGATACTTGTATTTAGAATATAGTCTTGAAATCAGACTATAGATTTCACTGTAAACAGCAAAATATATGCCTGATTTCAAGCAGCTGATGGTTCACCTCAGCATTTCATCAGCTTGGACGTTTAGGCGAGAAAATCTCGACCACACTTTGCGCTTCTGTGACAGCAGCTTTAGGCTGATTTTTTTGACTAAATTGCTGTAAGAGTGGTGTTTCTTCAACTTCGACCTTTTTACGCCCTAAAGACAGACTGACAGGAATCAGGCGCACAAATTCGTACAATTCCTGATAGCTTTCTTCACCTTCGGCATCATCGTCTGAGTCTTCAAATTCAACTGCGGCTACATCTTGTAAATGTTCAATCAGTTCAACTTCATCCTGACGGATATGTCCTGAAGCCAGTCCAAAACCTAAGACCACGCCGGCACACCAGTCCGCCAGAGCCTGTACGCGTTCTGAAAGCACATGCTCATCATCAGGCAGCAAAGGTAAATAATCCAGCTCATCTTCAGACAGTGCATGAAACACATCTTCAGCTTCGCCCGTCAACAACTCTAATGCTTCGGCATCCAGTTCAGGTACATCCAGTGTTTCTAAAATCTGTAACCACTCTTCACTGCTTGGCGCCTGGGTGACACAAACAATGCCTGTTAGCAAACCATGCAGTTCGCTAGGGCTAGAAATTTCCTCAATTGAAGAAAAATTGCGGTGCCATTCGGTCCAACCTGAAATATCGTCTTGCATTCGTTTATCCAATCTTTATACTGCTTATATATTACCTTTGTTTGCAACACTGTGCGACCTCGATATGTTAGAAGAATTACAGCGTCTACAAGTGCAGATCGGCGTGTTAAAAACGCGACTTGCACGGCTTGAAAGTGAAAATTCCAGTTTGCGCGAAGAGCAAGACTCTTCAATGATGCAACATCAACAGCAAATTGAACAAAAGAACAGCGTGATTGCGCAAAAACAACAAGAAAATGAAAATCTGACAGAACAATTGACGGATTCTCGTGCTCAATTTCAACTGCTTAATAATGATGCAACTGCACTGGCAGACCGTTATGGCAGGCTTGAAAAAAGCTGCACCGATCTGAAAAACCGTTTTCAGGAAATTCTGGCTGAACGGAATGAGCTGCGTGTGGTTAAGGAAAAGATGATTATTGAACAGCGTCATGCCCAGCAGGAAATCCAGCGTTTGACTCAGGAAGCTGAACGTTTAACCCAGAAAAATGAAAATGCCAAAGCCAAGGTTGAAGCAATTATTCAACGTCTGGCCATTCTTGGCACTGCGCAGGATCATCACGCACAGGAAATTCAACAACTGGCCCATCCGACTGAAGCGACTGAGGAAGCCTCATCATGAGTGAACAAATTGCAATTGATCTCAGAGTATTGGGGCATAGTTTCCGTCTGGCCTCTACTCCTGACAAGCAGGAAGAATTAGAGCGCGCAGCACAGTTATTGAATGACAAATATGATGAATTTCGCCGTAAAGCGCCACGCATGGAACCGAGTAAGCTGATTATTATGGTGGCACTTGAGCTGATGCAGGAGGTTTTGAATATGAACAGATCACTGCAACAATATGCGCATTGCGAGCGTTTGTTACAAACTATTTTAGAAGAAGTTGAAGAACTGACTGAATAATCTCGAATTCTGTTTAAACTTCGGACATTCGACCGAACTGTTTACAGTTCATGAACAGCATAGAGTTGCCACACCGGGATTATTGTTTATAATTAACTTAACTCTGAGGTGTTCGCCAGCGGGTCTATTCCCCTGCCGATACTAACACTTATGGGTGTGTTCTGTATATTTAGAGTGTATGCCCATCTTCGTATGGGAAACCCAGCAAGTATACGTCTCATCCTCCTTGAACTCATCGGGTTCAGGGTAACGACACATGCAGCGGCATCTTCGGAGTACTTCAATTTCTTTTTCTAAATATAATTATAATTTTTCCTGAATTTCCTCTTATTTTAATTTTGTAGTATTTCTCTCGAACATTCCTCTAGATTCATTTTATTGATGTATTCATCATCTGGAATGAAAAAAAATCTTTCGCTATAAAAAATATAGAGCTTTTACTTCCGTCAAAATCAAAAACTCTTTCAGTAACTTATTTTCCTATTTTTAGGCTATTTTGTCCCGATATAAAGTATGCATCGCCCAGATTGCAGCAGGAATCCATCCTAAAATCGAAATTTGAAGCATTAAGCACACTGTCGCTTCGGCTGGTCGATGAATGGTCATAAACAATGACCAAGGAAAGATAAATGCAATAATTGATTTCATTCTTAAAACCCTCTTTTTTGCAACGTTCTAACTTTTATCCAGTTGTTATTGGCACTTAAAACTGGCACTTAGATTTAGATATTTTTAATAGGATCAGCAGAATCTCTATACATGCTATTATCACGCTTAAAAATATCCAGAAAGCCTAATTCAGCCAGCTTAAATGAAGCTTAAAAATTATTTAAAATTTGCTGAGCCTTTGCATATTTTCAATCAAAATATTGACGTTTGAATGAAAAGCCTTTGCCTCAAATTTTGTTATGGAACAGGTTTATATCTAAATAAAACCCTAAATCCTTAGACCTTTATTTACTTACTGCAGCTGGTGTACTCAAGGGTGATATTCGCCAAATCACATCACCGACATCATCAGCAACCAAAATGGCACCCGAGGAATCTACCGCCACACCGACCGGTCGCCCATATGCATCGCCCTGATCACTTAAAAATCCGGTCAAAACATCCTGAGGTGGGCCCATCGGTTGTCCATTTTGAAAGGGAATAAAAATCACTTTATAGCCACTGTGCGGTTTGCGGTTCCATGAACCATGCTGGCCAATCAGCGCACCGTTTCGATATTGAGGCATCAGATCTGCCTTATAGAAGGCCAAGCCCAATGACGCAGTATGATTGCCCAATGCATAATCCGGTAGAATTGCCCGCGCAACTTGCGCAGGGTTTTGCGGTTTGACCCGCGTATCTACATGTTGGCCATAATAACTATAGGGCCAGCCATAAAAAGCGCCTTCTTTGACAGAGGTCAGATAATCAGGAACCAGATCATTGCCGAGCTCATCACGTTCATTCACCACCGTCCAAAGTGTGCCGCTCTGGGGTTGCCAATCCATGCCATTCGGATTACGCAGTCCGGTAGCAAAAGGTCGTACTTGAGCACTGGTGATGTCAAATTCCATGATCAGTGCTCGGCCCTGCTCTTGCTCTAAGCCATTTTCAGCTACATTACTGTTGGAACCCACTGTGATATAAAGTTTATTGCCTGCAGGATTGGCAATGACATTTTTGGTCCAGTGATGGTTTAAACGGCCTGCCGGTAAATCCAGCACCTTGGTACCGGCTGCTGTGATTTGAGTCATCCCGTTATGATAAGGAAAGCGCATCAGCGCATCAGTATTGGCTACATACAATGTATTACCAATCAGCGCCATGCCAAATGGAGAATTGAGATTCTGTAAAAATACGGTTTTTTGTTCAGCTACCCCATCTCCATTGCTATCGCGAAGCAGACTGATGCGGTTGGTACTGGGATGCGATGAGCCGGCACGTTGCATCACCCATTTCATAATTTTGCCTTTGATCCCTTTGCTGTCATCGGGCTTGGGCGGTGCATCGGTTTCGGCCACCAGTACATCACCATTCGGCAATACATACAGCCAGCGCGGATGCTGCAACCCTTTGGCAAATGCCTGAACTTTTAAACCTGTCGCAGGTGTCGGCATTTTACCTTCAGGCCAACCTTTAGCAGGCGCAATATTGACCGTAGGCAGCAAGCTTGATTTTGGTTTGGGCAAATGTGGCTGGGAACCATAACTGTCATTGATAGGCGACTTGGAAGGCATGGTACATCCAGTCATGGTTAGGAGAAGTGCACAGCTGGCACCTGTAAGTAAAAGTTGAATAGGCTGATGAAGCATTTTTATCTCTTGTTATTATCATCCTCAACTTACTTTAAAAAACAATTTGAGATGCCACTAGCGGGTTCTTGTTTTTTCTGGTTATGAATTGTTTATCAATTTTGAGTCAGGTCTGATGTTTTTCTTGTTGTAAAAAGCAGTTTATATCTTTAAATGAAATAATGCCAAGCCATTCAGTCTGTGCTTAGCGTAATTTCTAAAGTTAGTTCTATATTTTGATCTAGTCTGTATTTCTTAAAGCTCATGCATCATGACTAACTTACGCAGGACTAGAGGACAACATTTCTAGCGTAATTTTTTTCACCTCATTACGACTGTGCCGGATATGGGCATCTAATATAGAGAGACAGAACGCTGCATCTTGTGCAAGCAGCGCTTTTAAAATCTGTTGATGTTCGGCATAGGTAGCTGTAACCCGATAATCCTTGGAAAAATCCAGACGGCGTATGATGCGAATTTTCTCGCTGATCTCACTGTGAATTTTCGCCATTTCCGCATTGCCGGCTGCAAATACCAAATGACAATGAAATGCTTCATCTTGTGCGGATAACTTTCTGAGATCATAGAGATACTGTTCTGGCTTGATACACCAGGTTTGAATCAAAATTTCCAGAGCGGCTTTCAACTGATCTTCAGGCATCTGACAAAGTTGTTCGACTGCATAACATTCCAGCAAAATTCGCAGATCATATAACTCCTCATAGGCTTTAAAATTCAGTGGCCGAACCTGCCAGCCACTTCTAAACTGCACCTCGACATAGCCTTCCTGCTGCAGACGATATAAGGCTTGCCGAATGGGTGTACGGCTTACGGCATAGCTTTCAGCAATTTCTGATTCGGTAAACCGTTCTCCCGGCATGAGTTTAAAGTCAAAAATGTCATTTTTAATTTTCTGGAAAACCAGCTCAGACAGATTGTCTGAGCTTTTTCCGGTCGCTTTAGTGGCTGGATTAGGGACAAGGGTCATAGGCTCAATCCATTACTCCATATAAACCAGCGGTTCACCGCTATGCACGGTCTGACCTGAACGGCAGATAATGGCTTTGACAATGCCATCATCGTCAGCATAGACCGGCAGCTCCATTTTCATGGCCTCGATGATGGCCACCGTGTCGCCTTTTTTCACAATCTGCCCGGCTTCTACAAAAATCTTCCAGATATTGCCGGTCATAGAGGCGTTGAGAGGGACATACTGGCTGTAATCGGTATCATCCTGCAGCACTTCTATTTCTACAGGTGCATCAAAATCGTCTTTCCAGCGTTCCACCTCCGCACTAAAAGCAGCTTGCTGCTGTGCTTTAAAAGCAGCAATACTGTCCTGTTCTGCAGCAAGGAAATCCTGATATGCTGCAAAGTCAAACTTACATTCCTCAATTTTAATTTCTGCCCGACCATGGGCGAAATCAGCACGGAACTGATCCAGTTCGGCCTCAGTGACCTCATAATATTTAATCTGGTCAAAAAAGCGTAAGAACCATTGCTGATCGCCAAACTGCTTGTTCTTTTTAAACTTATTCCAGATCGGTACGGTACGGCCAATCAACTGATAGCCACCCGGTGAGTCCATGCCATAAATACACATATACATGCCACCAATCCCGACTGTACCTTCAGCGGTAAAAGTACGGGCCGGATTATATTTGGAACTCAGTAAACGGTGGCGCGGATCAATGGGCACTGCACAAGGTGCAGTCAGATATACATCACCTAGCCCTAAAATCAGATAATTGGCATCAAAAATAATGTCTTTAACTTGCTGACGAGTGTTTAGACCATTAATTCGCTGAATAAAATCGACATTATTCGGTAGCCATGGGGCCTTGGCACAGACACTTTCCTGATAACGCTCAACCGCACCCAGAGTCGCTGAGTCCTCAAAGGCCATGGGTAAATGGATAATTCTTGAAGGTATTTTAATGTCACGTAAATCACCCATCTGTTCTTCAAGACCAAGCAGGAAGTGAATCAGTTGCTGCTGGCTCAAACGCAGACCATCATATTTAATCTGCAAGGATCGCACACCAGGTGATAATTCCAAGATACCGTCAAGATCAGCTTCACGGATCAGTTGCATCAAGCGGTGTACGCGCAGGCGTAGGGCCAAATCCAGTACGTTATCACCGTATTCCAGCAAGATATAACTGTCACCTGCCTGACGATATACAGCTTTTGGTGCATCTGGCGTAGCTTCACGCAATGCCAGGATACTTTCTGCCTGAACTGTAACGATTTCAGCCTCGCTGGTTATCTCTGCCTTGGCAAAGTTTTGGAGGGTTTGAATTTGCTGCCGCTCCAGCGCATTGGCCTGCTTTACCGAGATTGGATAGAAGCTAATCGTGTCATCGGCTTTCAGTTGACCAATTTTCCAGAGTTCAGCTTTGGCAATGGTCACCGGACAGACAAAGCCACCCAGGCTCGGACCATCTTTGGCAAGAATTACGGGGAAATCACCGGTAAAGTTAATCGCACCAATGGCATATTCACAGTCATGTACATTGGATGGATGCAGACCCGCTTCACCGCCATTTTCACGCGCCCAGCTTGGCGTCGGTCCGGTTAAACGGATACCCAATCGGTTCGAGTTAAAATGCACTTTCCAGCTTGATGCAAAAAACTCCTCAATATATTCAGCTTTAAAGAAATCAGGAGCGCCATGCGGACCATAGAGCACACCAATTTTCCATTCCTTGCCATAACTTGGAATCAGATCTGTTGCCAAAACTTCAGGTTCTGCAATCGCTAAAGGTAGACCATCGGCGGGCAGCTCAGGATTCACCATCTTAATCATGTCACCAGCCCGTAACACTCGGCCTGCATGTCCACCAAAATTACCTAAAGCAAAGGTAGAACGGCTACCCAGATATTCCGGCACATTCAGACCATTTCGTACAGCCAGGTAGGTCCGGCATCCAGATTCAACCTGTCCAATTTTTAGGGTTTGGCCTGCTTTTACCTGAACAGGCTGCCAGAAATTTACTGCTTCATCATCCAGACTTACCGGACAAGGTGCGCCAGTTAAAGCAATGATATTTTCTGCATGAAATTTGAGGATTGGACCTTGCAGGGTAAATTCAAACCCGGCGGCGGCCTCGACATTCCCAACAATTTTATTGGCCAGCCGGAAAGCATAATCATCCATTGGGCCTGAAGGCGGTACACCAATATCCCAATACCCGACACGACCCGGATAATCCTGAATGGAACTTTGTGTACCCGGCTGAATCACCTCAATCACATTCGGCACATATTTGAAATCATCCAGCATGCGTGTCCAGATTTGCATTTGCTCAAAACGCGGATCTGAAATAACAGTATGCACATAATCCAGATTGGTACTAATACCATTCAGGCGAGTTTCAGCTAAAGCTGATTTAAGCGTATGAATGGCAGTATCACGATCTTCAGCATGCACAATAATCTTGGCAATCATCGGGTCAAAGTATTGGGAAATTTCAGTTCCGGTACTCACCCAGGTATCAACCCGGACATTTTCCGGAAAAAAGACATCGGTCAAAATCCCTGGACTCGGCTGGAAATTCTTAACTGGATCTTCGGCATAGATGCGTACTTCAATCGCTGCACCTTGAGGCTGAATACTGCTTAGATGCTTCCAATCCAGAGTATCACCTGCTGCAACTTTCAACATGCATTCAATCAGGTCTAAACCGGTCACCATTTCAGTCACCGGATGCTCCACCTGCAAACGGGTATTCACTTCAAGGAAATAAAACTCGTCACGTGCTGCATCGTAAATAAACTCAACCGTACCGGCACTGCGATATTCCACCGATTTGCCCAGTTCAACTGCCGCCTGATACAATTTTTGACGGGTTGCTTCAGGTAACTGTGCCGCTGGTGTTTCTTCCACAACCTTCTGATTACGGCGCTGCAGTGAACAGTCGCGTTCGCCCAAAGCCACTACCTGTCCCTGTCCATCTCCAAAAATCTGAACTTCGACATGACGGGCCCGATCGATAAAGCACTCTAAAAATACTCCGGCATCTTTAAAGAACTGTTCGCCCAGACGTTTTACACTTTCATAGGCCTCCTGAAGTGCTTCTGCATTATCACAACGGGTCAAGCCAATTCCGCCACCGCCTGCTGTGCTTTTAAGCATAACCGGATAGCCAATTTTTTCAGCTTCAGTTAAGGCTTCATCCAGACTATTTAGCAGACCTGTACCGGGAGTCATGGGTACATTGACAGCTGCGGCAAGTTCACGCGCCCTGTGTTTTAAGCCGAATTCCAGAATCTGCTCCGGTGTTGGCCCCATGAAAGCAATATTATTTGCTTCGCAGGCACGGGCAAAGTCAGCACTTTCTGACAGAAACCCATAACCCGGGAAAATTGCTTCGGCTCCGGTATTTTTGGCTGCAGCAATCAATTTTTCGATACTCAAATAGGTATCGCCAGGTTTGGTCCCTTCTAAGGACACTGCAATATCTGCATCAATCACATGCTGTGCATAACGATCTGTTTCTGAATAAACGGCGACACTGGTTACACCCATTTTTTTTAATGTGCGAATGGCGCGAACAGCAATTTCGCCGCGGTTTGCAATCAATACAGTCTTAAACATATGAATCCTCTGTTATTTTATCTATTTTCTGAATCTGCCGAATTGATCTATTTTTTTTGATTAAGCTGCTGCATATAAGCCTACCGCCGTCACTGATCTCTGGCAGCCTCTGATACATACAGTCCGAAATACAGTTTTTTGAATACATCAATTTTTGTTTGAATAAGATATGCAGCAGTCCTAACCGAAATCCAGGCAGGTTCATTCCCCTCAAGTCGGGCAATGAATTGAGCCAAGTTATTCAGTGGAAGCATTTTTTGCTGATCGGCATCGCGGCATGCTGGGACTGTCCAGCCGATCATTTTCTGATGAAGCATTCTGTATCCAATCTTGTATCCAAGTTTGAATACAGTTATGCAGAACTTATGCCAGTTTAATTTTTACTTTATTTTCAATGTCTTAATAAAATTTAAGATGTATAAATTAGGGAGAATTTCATTGGATGGTTGTTTTTGGTTCAGCCTGTTTTCAATTCAGTGCAAAAATTATTCTGGAACTCATATTGTATAATCTGCATCATTTCAGCTTTTGCAATGCTCATATAAAAGCCCATCTTTCGATGAGCTTCTAAGTAAACTATTCTATTTGTAGCTTAGTACAGTCATAAAAATTGAGTGTATTAAATACCTGAATTGAAAGGTTTGAATCAGCGTGTATTCGTCATTACGGTATTCACTATTTCACCGGGATCATTAAGTGCTGATAAGGCGTCCCAGACCACATGACATAAGGCACAGCGGTATCCGGTTGCGTATGTTTAGGATACATATCATAGAAACGAGCTTCAGCACCGACGATCATGACATGGGGACCCGTTTTGACCCAATGATTGCCCGCAGTAGGCTTCTTGGCATAGGGATCGACATTACTGGCATCCGTACCACCTGCCAGCATATACATGAAGCCTACTTTTCCAACTGTGGGCTGTTTATTCCCCATCCAGGCTTCTGCCCATTCTAGAGCGGCCTGATCCATACACATTGGGTCTGGACCTGGAGTGGTCAGATTATCAGGCATACAGGTAAAACCATTATTGCCCTTGCGCAAGGTACGTATTTTGCCATCTGCACCGACAGCAACAATCGTGGCTGCAGCAGCTACTTTTTTAGGTGCGGCAGTCATGGCACTCGCGATGGCTTTTTTATCGGCGGCAGAGGAAGCTGCGCCTGAGCTGACTTTGCCCGACATGGGCGGTTCAACGGCTAAAGCGGCTGGTGCAGACAGCGCGACCCATCCCGCCATAAGCAGTAATTAAGGAAAATTCATGGCACATTCTCCTTGAATCATCATGAAGAAATTGGATTTAGGTTCAGATCAAGTTGGATTAATCTGTAATTTTTGTAACGTATCCTTATAGAGTTGAGGGATAATTTGAGTTGATCAAAAGAAAGGAGAAGATTTAACTATTGCAGTGAAATTGCGCTACACAGCGATATCAACTGCAATGAAAGAAAATATCTTTGGTGCTTAACCACGAAATGCTGCTTCGATCACGGAGATGTCAATTTTCTTCATGGTCATCATCGCATTAAATGCGCGCTTGGCCGCAGCACGGTCAGGACTGTTACAGGCGTTGATGAGGACCATTGGCGTAATCTGCCAGGAAATACCCCACTTGTCTTTACACCATCCACACTCGCTTTCCTGACCGCCATTGCCAACAATGGCATTCCAGTATCGGTCTGTTTCTTCTTGGTCTTCAGTCGCCACCTGAAATGAAAATGCTTCATTGTGTTGAAAGTCAGGGCCACCATTCAGTCCAATGCAGGCAACGCCCATCACCGTAAATTCGACGGTGATAACATCGCCTTCTTTTCCGGAGGGATAATCTCCGGGTGCAAGATTGATCGCGCCAACTGAGGAGTCTGGAAAGGTTTCTGCATAAAATCGTGCTGCACCTTCGGCATCGTCATCATACCAAAGGCAGATGGTGTTCTTCGCAATATTCATCATGTTCAATCTCCATTGATTTAGGTCTTACGCGCTCTGCCTAAGCACAATGTGTCTTATATATCGGTCGAGAATATTCATATGACCCCTTGTCTATCTTTCACCAAAAAACAGAATAAACCTACTTTAGAATTGTATTTTTATTGATCGAAAGCTGTTTCAAAGTGCTTAAATTGATGCGTTTCCAGAGTTTGTCACTGAACGATGGATTGCTTGGAAAATCGTGAATCAAAGAAAATGAATTGACCGTTTCGAGATATTAAAAAAATTAGTGATATAAATACTTTTTTAGTTTTTTAACTTTGAGACTGCTGGCAAAATTAGCCGAAATTTAAATAAGCAGATATGGAATAATATAAAATTGCAGCTCATAATTATTTTTTACTTTTCCAGAATTCCCACTTAGACTAGAGCACAATTTTGTTGCATATGCTTTTTGCCCTATGACCATTCAGGAATTAAGAAGATACCTTCGTAAAACACGTCGTCATCTCTCTAAATTTGAGCAAAGGCAGTCCGCACAAAAAGTTCTAAACCGCCTGATCCGCAGTCCAGAATTTATTCACGCCCAACATATTGGCCTGTATTTGCATGCTTTTGGGGAGATTCAGACCCAGGCGATTATTGAACGCTGCTTTAAACTGGGCAAACAGGTGTATCTCCCAGCGATTTGCGACATGAATCAACAGCTGGTCTGGATCCGGATCACCCAGCATCAATATCATAACAAGCGCTTTGCCCATCATCGGCTGGGTATGCGAGAGCCCATGAGCACCCGTGGTGTGCATGTTTCCAACCTGGATTTATTGCTCATGCCGCTATTGGCCTGTGATACTTCAGGTACACGGATTGGGATGGGTGGCGGTTTTTATGATCGTACCTTGGCTTCGGCGCCTGGGCGTCCGTTCCGTCTGGGGCTGGCGCATGACTTTCAACTGCTGAAACAGCCGTTAAAGCGTGAACCATGGGATCAGCCCCTTAATGCTTTAATCACCCCGACAATTTTTATAAAGTTCAAACGTTAATTTTGCAATTTTACCCTTGCTAACTACTTTAAAATCACATAATTAGTCATTTTTCATACAATTTAATCTTAACTGCCCTTGTATTTTTAAAATTACCCATCACTATTAAAAGCATGGCAACACCGTTGTCACTCATTAGGAGTGCTCATGTCTGAAATTATTATGAATCAAGAAACCTTAGAGCCTCAGGTTCCAAGTGTACTACCCCTTTTGGCGTTGCGTGATGTGGTGGTTTATCCGCATATGCAAATTGCGCTGTTTGTCGGTCGTGAAAAATCGATCAATGCAGTTGATGTGGCTCGTAACAGTGACAATCTAGTATTTGTAGTTGCGCAAAAAGATTCGCTTACAGAAGAAATTGATCACGACAATTTATATCAATACGGTACTGTCGCGAAGATTGTGCAAGTTGTGAATCACGAAAATGATGAAAACTGTATTAAAGTCCTGATCGAAGGCCTACACCGTGCCAAGCTGAAAACCATCATTGACGAAACTGAGTATCTGACAGCAGAGCATGAACTCAGCCCAATGACGGTGAGCGTCGATGCAGACACCCAAGCTGTGCGCTTGCAGGAATTACGTGCGCTTTTCGCTCAATATGCAGAAGCGAAACTTCGTAATGCGCGTGAACTGATCACCGCAGCCAACAAAATTGAAGATCTATTACAGTTATTGTTCTTCGTCGCAACCCGTGTTCCATTGAATATTGATGTCAAACAGAAATTCCTGGAACATGACGAATTCGAAGCGCATTTGACTGAGCTGATGACTTATCTATTGCAACAGTCTGAAGAACAACAGATTGAGCAAACCCTGCATGACTCTGTTAAACGTCAGATGGAAAAGAACCAGCGCGAATATTTCCTGAATGAAAAAATGAAAGTCATTCAGCGCGAGCTTTCTGATATGAATGGCGGTGCGGAAGACGATGTCGCTGAAATTGAAAAACGTCTGGCTGAAGCAGATTTGCCTGAGCATGTACGTAAAAAAGCAGAAGCTGAATTCCGTAAATTAAAAGCGATGCAGCCTGCTTCAAGTGAAGCTGCTGTGGTACGTAACTATCTGGAAGTCATTCTGGATACACCATGGAATAAAGCCAGCAAAGTCAGCATTAACCTGAGCAAAGCACAGGAAATTCTGGATGCAGACCATTATGGTCTGGACGATGTCAAAGATCGCATTGTGGAATATCTGGCAGTTCAGTCACGCGTGAAAAAATTGCGTGGCCCGATTCTGTGTCTGGTTGGTCCTCCAGGTGTGGGTAAAACTTCACTCGGTGAATCAATTGCCAAAGCAACTGGTCGTGAGTTCGTGCGTATGGCACTGGGCGGCGTGCGTGATGAAGCGGAAATTCGCGGTCACCGTCGTACCTATATCGGTGCGATGCCAGGTAAAATTGTGCAGTCATTGACTAAAGTGGGTGTAAAAAACCCGTTGTTCCTGCTCGATGAAATCGACAAGATGGCGCAAGACTACCGTGGCGATCCGGCTTCTGCGATGCTTGAGGTACTTGATCCATCACAAAACAACAAGTTCAGCGATCACTATCTGGATTTGGATCTGGACCTGTCTGAAGTGATGTTTATCTGTACCGCGAACAGCATGAACATTCCTGAGGCCCTGCTCGACCGTATGGAAGTGATTCGTCTCCCGGGTTATACCGAAGAAGAGAAAGTCAATATTGCGGATCGTTACCTTGTTCCTAAAGCAATCAAGAACAATGGTCTACGTGCCAAAGAATTGACCGTGCATGAAGAAGCGATTCGTGACATCGTGCGCCGCTATACCCGTGAAGCCGGTGTACGTAACCTTGAACGTGAAGTGTCAAAAATTGCACGTAAAGTGGTAAAAGAAGCGGTTAGCAAGAAAGCTAAAAATCTTCAGGTTGAAGTGACCGCAGCGAATCTTCCAGAATACTTAGGTCCACATAAATTTGACTATGGTATGGCGGAAGAAGAAGCGCAAATCGGCCGTGTAAATGGTCTGGCTTGGACTTCTGTTGGTGGTGAATTACTGACCATTGAAGTTGCAGCAGTTCCAGGTAAAGGTAAGTTCATTACCACCGGTTCTCTGGGCGATGTCATGAAAGAATCGATTACCGCTGCGATGACTGTAGTGCGTACCCGTGCGGATGAACTCGGCATCGAAGCCTCGCGCTTTGAAGAAACCGACGTGCATGTGCATTTACCTGAAGGCGCAACACCGAAAGATGGTCCATCGGCAGGTTTGGCTTTGACTACAGCATTGGTATCTGCTTTCACGGGTATCCCGATTCGTCCGGATATCGCGATGACAGGTGAAACCAGTCTGGGCGGTCGTGCGCTGCGTATCGGTGGCTTGAAAGAGAAACTTTTGGCAGCCCATCGTGGTGGCATCAAGCTGGTATTCATTCCACAGGAAAACGTACGTGACCTGGCGGAAATTCCAGAAAATGTCAAAGAAGGTCTAGAAATTAAAGCCGTAAAATCGATTGATGAGATTTTACCGCTGGCACTGACCTCTTTGCCAAAAGCCTTGGTTAAAGCACCAATTGTGAAAACCAAAGAAGAAGCGAAAGCAGCGCGTCATTAAGACTTGATGTTTCGTATAAAAAACCCTGCTTCGGCAGGGTTTTTTATTGAGTTATTGAATAAAACAACTGAATTATGGCTGTAGTGCCATCGTAACCAATCCCTCAATCACATGAGTCATCTTGTTCAGATCAAGCTTGTCGAGGGTATCCAATTCGGTATTGTAATAAGGATTACGATAACTCGCAGTATCGGTAATCAGCATGGTCGAATAGTTGAATTTGGCATAATTCAGATAGCCCGAGAAATTCATATCCTGAGCAAAACTTGGGCTGACAAAGCGTTGACATTCCAGACGGTTAAAACGCTGCATGGCATCACAATAATCTCCAGTCAGGCCAGTTGAGGCTAAATGCCCAATGGCTGCAATGAAATTGCCATGTCGTGGATAAATCCATTTTAATCCCACCGGATAGCTCTGCACCTGATGTTCATCAAAATAACCAATCGAATCCAGAATCACCACGCCCTCAATTTTCTGCTTCTGCTTTTTTAAAGACTTGGCATGCATATAACTGCCCATATGTTCTGTCTTGAAAAAAGGCGGCTCTTCAAGCGTATAGAAAGCAAATTCGACATCATGTTTGAGCTTGGATTTTTGCAGGGCCAGTAATCTTGCAGTTTCCAGTAAACCCGCTACCCCTGAGGCATTATTATCAGCACCGTTTCGGGCACTAAAGACATCATAATGTGCCCCCATCACCATCTTGGTTTTGGCTTGAGTATCCAAGCTACAGATGACATTTCGGTAACTCAGGTTATTGACCACATAAACCTGAAACTGGCATGGAATACCAAAGCGCTGCATCTGCCCTTTGATCCAGACAGATACCCGATTCAGCTCTTTTAAATTTTTATAATTTCGGTATTCATCGACACTCATGATCTGGCTAAAAAATAATTCCAGATGAGAGACCTGAGCATTTTTGCTCGAATTGGCTGCACAGAGACCAGGCCCCATGAGGCCTATCAGTAACAGCAGCACAGTACAACATCCTTTTATCATGACACTGTTCCGCATTTATTATTATTCCATTCCTTTATCAAGCGGATACTTGAACTAAGGACATTAAAGCAACACTAAATCTCTCATTTCAATTTCAATTTGTTTCCCTGCTCAACTTCATGTTGTTTGATCGTTATAATGAGGTATCCAATTATTGATCTGTCTGTATGAAAATCCGTATCCTGACCATTGGTCAAAAAATGCCAGCGTGGGTGCTGACTGGTTTTGAAGATTATTTCAAACGTATTCAGCCTTTTGTACAGACCCAGATTATTGAACTGCCGATGGCCAAGCGCGGGAAAAATGATTCTGAAGCGGATATTCTGAAATACCGCAATATTGAGGGCGACAGCATTTTAAATGCGCTCAAGCAGAATGAAACCCTGATTGCACTAGAAGTGGGCGGACGCGAATTCAGTACCGAGAAACTGGCTGAAACCATGAAAGGCTGGATGCTGGAAGGCAATGATGTAGCACTTGCAATTGGTGGACCGGATGGTCACTCAGAAGCCGTGCGTAAAGCTGCTGCATGGCACTGGTCACTTTCCAAGTTAACTCTGCCGCATCCTCTGGTACGTGTGATGCTGATCGAGCAGCTTTATCGTGCCATGAGCATCAATAACAACCATCCTTATCACCGAGCAGGCTAATGATTTTGCTGAAGCGTTCTTTATATGCAACGTTTTGTTGAATAATCTCTTCTGCTCTTATTTCTATTTTTCATGCATTATTGAGGCATCTTCCAGATGTGGTTTGACTTATGAACTTACAAACGTTGCCCGGCTTATTTATTTCTCATGGCTCTCCTATGCTGGCGCTGAATCCTGAGCAAGTGGGTCCTGCCTTGCATCGTTTGAGCGAAAATCTGCCACGCCCGGAAGCGATTATTGTGATGTCTGCGCATTGGGAAAGTGATGCGTTGGAAGTCAGTAGCGCAATTCGCCCAGAAACTTGGCATGATTTTCGTGGTTTCCCGCCTGAACTTTATCAATTACGCTACCCTGCACCGGGAAATCCTGAATTGGCCGAGAAAGTCTTAGGCTTGCTGGCCAATGCCGGCTTTTCTGCACATGCCAACAGTACTCGTCCGCGTGATCATGGTGTATGGATGCCGCTGCTACATATGTATCCAGATGCCAACATTCCCGTGGTAGAAATTTCCTTACCCATGTCGATGAGTGCGGATGAGATTTATCAGATTGGTCAAAGTCTCGCACCTTTACGTGAACAGCAAATCCTGCTGATTGGTTCGGGCAGTATTACCCATAATTTACGTGAACTGTCTTGGGATGGATCGGCTGCTGATGTACCCGAATGGGCCTCAGGCTTCCGTAATTTTGTGGTGCATAAACTGACGCACAATGATTATGATGCTGTACTGGACTGGTCCAATATTCCGCATATGGCACGGAATCATCCAACGCTGGAACATTTTGCTCCGATTTTCTTTGCGATGGGCACAGGTCAGCGTTTTAGTCTGGTACATAGCAGTTTCACCATGGGTTCACTCGGTATGGATATTTACCGCTTCGATTAATCTTGCTTCAGCGCTAAAATCTTAATGATGGATACATTTTGCAACTCAAAGCTGCGAAATGTATCCATATTTTTTTGCAATACATCCATTATTATTGTTTGAACTTTATATACTTCATTATAAGTCCATGAAATTAAAATTTATTGTGCTGGCATTATTGCCTTTAACTTTTGCAGGCTGTCAGTCCAGTGATATTCAACGAGCTGGAGATCTTGCGGTGGCCACCATCCAGCAAAAAAATGCAGATCAGATTCTTCCAGCCTATTACTGGGAACTGAATCGTGGACTAGAACGACCCGTTGTACTGAGTTTCAACGCTCAAGGCCGGCTGAGCGCCGTGACGGGCTGTAATGGACTCGGGACGACCTGGTCAGTCAAAAACAATATCATCACCACCAGCGAAGTTATAGGCACTGAAATGGCCTGTGATGCAGCATTGATGGAGCAGGAACGTTTTGTCAGCCAACTTTTACAGAAGCGTGACATTCCTTTTACGCTCAATACCACAGATCCTGACAAGCCGACCCTAACGTTGATAGCCGCAAATGGTCAAACCTATGAATTTATCGGGAAAATGACTCCGGAAACCAAATACCAAGGACAGGCTGAAACAATTTTTCTGGAAATTTCCCCCGATACCAAACAATGTACCGGCGTAACCCAACAAAGCTGCTTGCAAGTCAAAGAAGTGAAATATGATCAGAATGGCCTGAAAACTCAGGTCGATAAGGACTGGACTTTATTCTATGATCAGATTGAAGGTTTTCGGCATTCACCAAATGAACGGCAGATTATTCGGGTCAAACGTTTTGAAATTAAGCATCCGGCAGCTGATCAATCGAAATATGCCTATATTTTTGATATGGCGGTTGAGCGTGAATTAGTTAAGGGTGCTCTTTAAGGCTAAAAATACCAGATATAAAAAAACCGGGGCAACAGCCCCGGTTTTTTCAGCTTAGACTAAGTCAGACTTAGAATACGCCTTGAGCAAGCATCGCATCAGCAACTTTTACGAAGCCAGCAATGTTTGCACCGTCTACATAGTTCACAGTACCGTCTTCCTTAGTACCGAATTTTACGCAATTGCGGTGAATTTCTTTCATGATTGCGTGTAAGCGCTCATCAACTTCTTCGAAAGTCCAGCCTAAACGCAATGCGTTTTGAGACATTTCCAGACCAGAAGTTGCCACACCACCTGCATTTGATGCTTTACCTGGCGCATAAAGAATTTTCGCTTCAACGAATTTCTCAACCGCTTCAAGTGTAGAAGGCATGTTCGCGCCTTCAGCTACACAGATTACACCGTTTGCAAGAAGCTTAGCAGCGTCGTCTGCATCCAGTTCGTTTTGAGTCGCACATGGCAATGCGATATCACACTTGATACCCCAAGGACGTTGTCCTTCAAGATATTCGAAACCATGTTTAGATGCGAATTCTGAAATACGGCCACGTTTTACATTTTTAAGTTCCATGACTTCAGCAAGAAGCGCCTCAGTGAAACCGTCTTTAACGTGAACTGTACCGGCAGAGTCAGAAAGTGAAACCACTTTCGCACCGAGGTACATTGCTTTTTCAGCAGCATATTGAGCAACGTTACCAGAACCTGAAATCGCAACGACTTTATCTTTGAAGCTTTCGCCACGAGACTTAAGCATTTCCTCAGCGAAATACACAGTACCGTAACCCGTTGCTTCCGGACGTGCCAATGAACCACCGAAAGTTAAACCTTTACCAGTGAATACACATGCCGTGTCGTTACTTAATTTTTTCATCATGCCGGCCATGTAGCCCACTTCACGACCGCCTACACCAATATCACCTGCAGGGATATCTGTGTTCGCACCAAGGTGACGATACAGCTCGATCATTAAAGCCTGGCAGAAACGCATGATTTCGCCTTCTGATTTGCCTTTAGGGTCAAAATCAGAACCGCCTTTACCGCCACCCATAGGAAGTGTGGTTAAAGCATTTTTAAATGTTTGCTCAAAGCCTAAGAATTTTAGGATTGAAAGATTCACTGAAGGGTGGAAACGCATACCACCTTTAAATGGACCGATCGCTGAGTTGTACTGTACGCGGAACGCACGGTTTACTTGAGTCTGACCTTGGTCATCTACCCAAGAAACTCGGAACTGGATCGCACGTTCTGGCTCAACTAGACGTTCTAGTAAACCATGTGCTGCGTATTGTGGGTTCTTTTCAATGAACGGCCACAAACTGGTCATCACTTCTTCTACAGCTTGAAGAAATTCTGGTTGATGTGCATCACGTGATTTTACGTAATCTAGGAACTCATTAAGTGTGTTGTATTTCAACGCTTAATCCTCAGCAGAAAATGGATCAAAATTGGTCAAATTTACAATCAATGTTAAATTTTGGCGCAAAATATTAAATATCTTTTGTAACTAATCTACAATACTTTTTTTGAAAATACTTTAAAATTAATTTGATAACAAATATTTATATTGATTATGAAAATTTTTTCTATGTCAGGAAATGCCAATCGAATCAAGGCTTACATTCAGATTTATGCCTAATAATAAGGCACAAGTTGACCCTTAATTGCGCACGACTTAGGAGTTTAAAAATATGTTAAAATTGATGAATCGACATATTTTGTTTCACTTACTCTCTCATGCTTGCCATGAGTAACGCTGGTTATACATGAATTCGCCCATTTCTCTGGTCCAATCGATTGACGCTTTACTCCCCCAAACCCAATGTGGACTCTGCGGTCACCGTGACGGATGTTTACCTTATGCCCAGTCGATTACTGAGGGGGAAAATGCCAATAAATGTGTGCCGGGCGGACAGCCTGTTGCCGATGCTTTGGCTGAATTATTAAATCGTCCTAAACTTGTGCCTGAAGAAAGTGTCTGGCCAGTTCAAGCCGATGGTCGTCCTCAGCGCATCAAAGCCGTAATTCGTGAAGATGAATGTATCGGCTGTACCAAATGCATTAGCGCCTGCCCGGTCGATGCGATTATTGGTTCCGGTAAACTGATGCATACAGTGCTCACTGACCTGTGTACCGGCTGTGAGCTTTGTATCCCGCCTTGTCCGGTAGACTGCATCGATCTGGTTGAAGATCAACAACCCTTGCCGACTGAAGCTCAGCGTCTTGCGGAACAGGATGATCTGCGTCAGCGTTACTATGCGCACATCCAGCGTGAAGAAAAACGGCGTACCGATCGTAAGGGACCTGTGGTCCGTGCAGAAATCGATACTGCCCTGTTTGCCCGTTTCTCTGCTTTAAATGAGCAACTTCCCGTGATTGAAGTCGCGAGCAAGCCAGAGAATGCACCTGTAGCCCTCGATTCCAAGACCACGATTGAACTGGCAAAACTACGTACCCAAATTAAAAAACTGGAAAAACAACTTTCGGTTCGTGAAGATGCCCGAAAACGTACCCAACTGGAAGAACTGACACAGCAATTACAAGCTTTACAGGCTTTACAGGGATAGAACATGACAACAGCAAAGGCCAAGCCTGTTAAAAACATGACCAAAAAGCAGATTCAGACCTTTTTTGAACGTCTGCGTGAACAGCGACCCAATCCAAAAACCGAGCTGAATTATGCGAATCCCTTTGAATTGCTGGTCGCGGTCACGCTCTCTGCTCAAGCTACCGATGTCAGTGTCAATAAAGCCACAGACAAACTCTTTCCCGTCGCCAATACACCGGAAGCCATTTATGCCCTAGGTGTGGATGGCTTGAAGGAATATATCAAGACCATTGGTTTATATAACTCGAAAGCGGTCAACGTGATTAAAGCCTGTGAGATGCTGATTCAGAAGCACAACAGCATCGTACCGGACAATCGTGCAGACTTAGAAGCCCTGCCGGGTGTAGGTCGTAAAACGGCGAATGTGGTACTGAATACGGCCTTTGGTCAGCCGACCATGGCGGTTGATACCCATATTTTCCGGGTAGGTAACCGTACCGGACTAGCGGTTGGCAAAAATGTGTTGGAAGTTGAACACCGTCTGGTCAAAGTCATTCCCAAGGAATTTATCATTGATTCACATCACTGGCTGATTTTACACGGTCGTTATACGTGTATTGCGCGCAAACCGAAATGTCATGAATGTGTAGTATCCGATGTGTGTAACTGGCCGGATCGGTTTGAATTTGGTGCAGCCCGCCAAATTGCAGTGAAAAATATTGAGCTTGCTGAATAGAACGGCGTGATCAAGCTGGGATAAAAATAGGTGACCAATGTGTCACCTTTTTATCGACTATGAGAAGAGTGCTTTTCGTTCAAACCAAATTCTTAGCTGAGCTGAACTATTATGGATTATTTATCCTGATCTTGTTCAGCCTTTTCCTGCTGCTTGCGCTGTTCAAGTTCGGCTTGTAATTTTGGATGGAGCTGGCGCTCAGGTCGCTTTGCTGCATTTTCAGCACGTTCTTCCTGACGTACTTTGTTGAGCATTTTAAAACTGAAATAGAACAGACCTACCAATACTGCCAGAAAGACTACCATCAACACCAATACGCCAAATTTCATAGCAACAAGTACCCTGTTCAAATACGCAATAAAAAAGAGCCCTAATATGACTTAGGGCTCTCCGATTGTCAAAATCATCGTCAGCCGATTATTTTGCCTGATCCAGAATCGCGAAAAGATCAGTTTGAACTTCATCGATTGGACGTAAACCGTTTAGCTTGTCATAAGTTGGTGCATTTTCACCAGACGCTGCACGGCCTTGGTAGAAACCAACCAGTTGCTCGGTTTCAGTGTGGTAAGAACCTAGACGCTTGCGAATTGTTGCTTCCAGATCATCAGGACGCTGAACCAGATCTTCACCCGTTTCGTCATCCTTACCTTCCACTTTTGGCGGATTGTAAACGATGTGATACACACGGCCAGATGCCGGGTGCTGACGACGGCCAGAAAGACGTTGTACGATCTCTTCATCCGGTACATCAATTTCAATCACGTGATCAATAGTGATGCCTTCATTTTCCAAAGCTTCTGCTTGAGGAATGGTACGCGGGAAACCATCAAAAATGCAGCCGTTTACACAGTCAGGTTGCGCAATGCGCTCTTTCACCAGACCAATGATCAACTCATCAGAAACCAAACCGCCATTGTCCATGACACTTTTAGCTTGTAGACCTAATTCAGTTCCTTCACGAATTGCAGCACGGAGCATATCACCGGTTGAAATTTGTGGGATATTGTAGCG